>JASHSC010000111.1 GCA_030036915.1 Terriglobia bacterium | reverse complement strand
TTGTTGATAGCGATACTGACATCTGTGACCCTGATGACTACTCTCGCGATGGGGCATCGGTCCCACGGCCCCATGCCTGTAGCAGGTTCCAGTGCACTCCCTGCCTTTCGTAACCCGTCGCTTCCACTTCAGGAACGAATTGACGACCTGATGTCTCGTCTGACTTTGGACGAGAAGATATCCCTTGTGCAGGACACAACACCGGCCATTCCACGTTTAGGCATTGCGGCCTACAACTACGGTAACGAGGCCTTGCATGGAGTTGTGCGGCCGGGGACCGCGACGGTTTTCCCGCAGGCCATCGGTCTTGCCGCCACTTGGGATCCGGATCTTGTGAAGAAGATGGCAGACGCCATCTCCGACGAAGGCCGCGCCAAAAACAACTGGTACGCCGGGCGGGTGGAAATCCCTTATAGCGGCCTTCTCACATTTTGGGCTCCAGTGGTGAACGTTGCGCACGACCCCCGGTGGGGACGAACGCAGGAAACCTTCGGCGAGGATCCCTATTTGACCGGCCGGATGGGCGTGGCTTATGTCGAGGGCTTACAAGGCGGTGACGCTAAATACCTGAAAGCCATCGCCACCCCTAAAGCCTTCGTTGCATATAGTCAGGAGTCCAACCGATTCTCAGCTAACGCGGTGATATCTGAGGAACAGTTGCACAATTACTATTTACCGCCGTTCCGAGAGTGCGTTGTAGAAGGCCACGCCGAGTCGGTCATGTCAGCGTACAACGCCGTCAACGGGGTTCCCTGTACGGCCAGCCGGTGGCTTCTGACGGATGTGCTCCGCGGCGTGTGGGGATTCAAAGGCTATGTGGTCAGTGATTGCGGAGGCGTGGCTAATCTCTTTCATGCGTTTCATGACGTCAAGAGTGAGGAGCAAGCCGCCGAAGCGGCGCTCGATGCAGGACTTGATCTTGAGTGCGGCCATTTGTTTAAGGCGCACCTTCTGCCGGCGGTTCAGCAGGGCCTCGTCAGCGAACAAATATTGAATCGAGCCGTCGCCAATGTTCTTCTCGGGCGTTTTCTCATTGGCGAGTTCGACCCGGCGGGCCAAGTGACGTTCTCGCGCATTCCGGAATCGGTCAACGGCTCACCCCAGCATGTCTTGTTAGCCCGGCAACTGGCGCGGGAATCAATCGTCCTGCTCAAGAACGGAAAAGTCGATGGCCGTCCTCTGTTGCCACTCAACGCTGCCAGCGTCCACTCGATAGCCGTGGTTGGACCAAGCGCCGCCGTCTGCCGTTTTGGCGATTACAGCGGCAACCCTGCCAATCCCCCTGTAACTCCACTTGCCGGCATCAGGACCCGGGCCGGGGCAAGGATCGCCGTTATGCTGATCCCGTGGGCCGGGGAGTTGTCACCGATCCCCTCGGAGTATCTCACCACAGAAAAAGGTAGCCAGGGCCTTCGGGGGGAATACTTTGACGACGACAGATTGGAGGGCAAACCCAAGGAAGCGCGCGTTGACCAGCAGGTGAATTTCGCGGATTGGGGAGACACCACGCCGGTCAATACTTTGTTTGGGCCGCAGTATTCGGTCCGCTGGACTGGGCAACTAAACCCACGTGTGAGTGGAGACTACGAATTGGGCATGAAAGTAGACGGTGAGGCGCACCTATATCTCGACGGCGAGAAGTTTGTCGAGGGGTTCACTGGGTCTCCCGCCAAAACAGTTCCCTTGCGAGCCGGTCGTTCATATTCGGTGCGGCTTGAATATTTCCATCACAAGGACCCCGATCGGGGCATCCGCCTGGTTTGGAAACCTCCCGAAGAAGGTCTCGAGCAGGTGCGGCAGTGTGACGTGGTCATTGCCGTCCTCGGACTCAGCACCGATATCGAGACGGAATCAAAAGACAGGACCACGCTGGCGCTGCCCCCGGAACAGCAGGACTTCATCCAGCGACTTGTCCAGGCCAATCCTCATGTCATCGTGGTCCTGGAGAACGGAAGCGCCATGGCGATTGATTGGCTTCAGGAGCACGTACCCGCAATCCTGGAGTCGTGGTATCCAGGTGAAGAAGGTGGCGCTGCCCTCGCCGACGTACTTTTTGGAGATTACAATCCGGCAGGCCGTTTACCTCTCACGTTCTACGCCTCCGACGCTCAACTTCCACCCATAAATCATTATGACATCACCGAAGGCCGGACGTACATGTACCTGGGTCAGCTTCCGCTTTATCCGTTTGGGTACGGGTTGAGTTACACAAAATTCCGTTACGAGAATCTCCAGCTTTCCCCGAAGGATACAGATGCTACCGGCATCGTGCGTGCCTCGGTGGACGTTGAGAATGTTGGGCCGTACGATGGCGATGAGGTCGTGCAGGTTTACGTGCACCAGGAAAAAAGCAATGATCAACTTCCCCACCAGCAACTTAAAGCATTTGAGCGGATTCACCTGAAAAGTGGCGAACGGCGCACAATTACCCTGCCATTGCCGGTTGCCAATTGGGCGCGCTGGGACGTGCAGAAGAACGCGTTCATTGTCAATTCGGACCCCTACGCTGTCTGGGTTGGGACGTCTTCAGCGGATATCCGTCTCAAGGAGCAGGTGAGGGTTTCGAACACGGAAACCGGAGATCTTTGGTGTCCCACACATGTTTCTGATTCAAGGACCGGGCAGAAATAGCACGAAAACTAAGCAGATCTTAACTCGGCGACGATTGCAATCAGAGTCCGGACCTCGCACCTGATCAAAATAGATTCGGCGGTTAGCAATCCCGACTACCGCCCGCGCGTTTGTGCCCCTTTCATATGACGCTATAACGCACATGAGGCCCATTTTGTACTCAGCAATCTGGTTGACGTGGTCCCAGTGGGTCTCTATCGGCGGATACGTTGGAGAGCGCGCTTGCCTTGATCTTCGTTCGAGTCGAGCACGACGACTATGAACTCGCTTCCCCATCCGAGGTTCTTAAGTTGTAAGCGTCCGCTCAGGCTTTCAATTACCCACAAGTTTGGCGTGCTGCTCATGGCCGCTTTGACTTGTTTCGCGACGACTTGGAAGGGGATGTCCACGGTGCGTCGGCGAGAGCCATCCGTAAGAGGGTCTCGATATCCCTCTGAAGCTGGCGGCAATTGCGGATGCGTCGCAGGCACTCCTGGGCCACTTCCTTGCTGATGGTCTTTGTGGTCCTTTTCCCTCCGATAATCCCAGTCCATCGATAGTAAGTACCGTGCAGGCGCGGTGGCCTGAGCTTGCACACGCAATGGGCTTTTCCACAGCGACTCTGTGCGGTGGAGATACTTCCTGGGAGGATCGGCCACTCAATTTCAAGGGTCTTTTTCATACGCATATCCTAATGTAATATTACATTAGGAAAGACACAAGATCAATGTCGAATCGTGGAGGTGCCTTGAATGAGATCGTGGCTCGACGAAGAAGTGGAGGGATGCAGATTTGCGGGCGGCCGTCTGGGAAAACGGTTCCGGGTCTTGCTGGAAAGGCTCTCGAAGGGATTAGGCGAAACCATCCCCATGGCCTGCCAGGACTGGGCAAGCACGAAGGCCGCTTATCGGTTCTTCGCCAACCAGAGAGTCAGCGAGCAGGAGATTCTTTCCGGCCACTTCCAAGCGACGCGGGCTCGGTTCCAAGTCACCGAGGGATGGGTTCTGGTGCTCCACGACACAACCGAATTCTCTTTTCAGAGAGAAGATCCTCTGGCGATAGGGTTTATTAATCGAGTGACCTGTGGCAAGGAGCCGCCAGGCCACTTTCGCCTGCATACCGTGTGCGGTCTCTTGATGCATTCCAGTCTCGTGGTCACCACCGAGGGACTCCCTCTCGGTATCGCGGCGGTCAAGTTCTGGGCGAGAAAGCGATTCAAGGGGTGCAATGCGCTCAAGAAGAAGATTAATCCGACCCGGGTTCCGATCGAAAAGAAGGAAAGCATCCGCTGGCTGCGGAATCTGAGGCAGGCCACTACGCTCCTGAATGAACCGGAGCGATGCGTCCATATTGGGGATCGGGAAAGCGATATCTACGAGCTTTTCTGCGTTGCACGAGAAGCGGGAACCCATTTCCTGGTACGAACCTGCGTGGATCGTCTGGCCGAAGATGGAACGCGCACCATCTCGCAGGAAATGGACAAGCCTCACTCAAAAGCCTTGCATCGAGTCGAGGTGAGAGACCGGCGGGGGCATTGCACACGAGCCACCTTGGAGGTTCGATGGCGCCGTATTCGAGTCCTGCCTCCCATCGGAAAACAGAAACACTATCCCGAACTTACGCTGACCGTGATCTACGCGCAAGAGCTGGGAATGCCCAAGGATCGGGAGCCGATCGATTGGAAACTCCTCACCGATCTCACCATTAGTTCTCGAACCGAGGCCATCCAGAAGCTCGTTTGGTATGCCTCGCGCTGGAAGGTGGAAACCTACCATCAGATCTTAAAGTCGGGCTGCAAGGCGGAGGCATCGAGGCTGCGAACAGCGAATCGACTGGTGAATCTGATCTCCGTCTTCTGCATTCTGAGTTGGAGACTTTTCTGGATCACCATGCTCAACCGTGCCGACTCACGAATGCCTGCCGGCCATGTCTTTTCAAAAACCGAGCGTCAACTGCTTGATCACCTTGTTCCGGACCGTCAGGTCGGTGGCACCGCGGGGAGGTCGCTGCCATTCTACATAACCAAACTGGCCCGGCTGGGCGGCTACCTTGCTCGCAGTGGTGACCCTCCACCCGGTAATAGGGTCATGTGGCGTGGGCTCTGCCGCCTAACCGATATCGAGCTTGGGTTCCATGCGGCCAAACTTGTGGGTAATTGAAAGGAGATTCGGACGCTTACG
>JASHSC010000110.1 GCA_030036915.1 Terriglobia bacterium | reverse complement strand
CTGGAACGCGATCTGCGCAACGCGCAGGAAATTCAGATGCACCTCATGCCGGGCATCGCGCCGAAAATTCCCGGCCTGGACCTTGCTTTGCGCTTCCAGCCTGCGCGAGAACTGGGAGGCGATCTCTCGAATTTCTGTCTTACGGAAGGGAGCGGCAAGTGATCGTGGTAGGAGACGTGAGCGGCAAAGGTGCCCCTGCGGCTCTATACGCCGCCATGGCCAGCGGCACGCTGCGCAGCCTAGCCCCGCAAAAGCTCCCACCGCCGGACATGATGAAGCGCCTGAACATTATGTTCCTCGAGCGGAAAATTGAAGGCCACTTCATAACCTTGACTTACGCTGTCTGGGAATCGCGTACAAAGACTTTGTCGATGGCCAATGCCGGCATGCCGCTCCCTATTCTGGTGCGCAGAGGGCAGTGCCGGGCGATTCGTGCCGAGGGCGTACCTCTCGGCTTGCTGGAGCACACGGAGTACCAGGCCGTGACCGTATCATTGGAGTCGGGGGATTTGCTGGCGTTTTTTTCCGACGGCATCACCGAGGCCAACAATCCACAACACGAAGAATTCACTTCAAAGCGGCTGGAGCACGTCCTGCGCCAAGGTGCCAAGACACTGCCTCAGGAGGTTGTCAATCGCGTGTTCACGGAGGTGCGCAATTTCGAAGCGGGCCGCCCGCAGCGCGATGATCAAACGCTCGTTATTCTCAAGGTTCGATAGCTTGAGAAGCGGTGAAGGCCGCTGAAGCGAAACATGTCACCATCAAGCCAGGATTTCTTTCACTATCGCGACGGAATGCTTTTTTGTGAGGGTTTGCCCCTATCCTCGCTTGCCGAAAAGCACAGCACGCCGGCGTATGTCTACAGCCAGGGCACAATTCTCAACAATTTTGAACGGCTACGTGATTCGCTAGCGTCCCTATCCGCGTTGATTTGTTATTCGGTTAAAGCCAATTCCCATCTTCGAATCTTGAATCTCTTGCGCGAGGTGGGGGCGGGATTCGATGTGGTTTCTGGAGGCGAGTTGGCGCGGGCTTTGCGCGCCGGGGCGGCGCCAGACACCGTGGTCTTCTCCGGAGTGGGGAAAACCCAGGACGAGATTGATGCTGGTCTGGCCGCAGGAATCCTGATGTTCAATGTGGAGTCGGCGGGCGAGCTCGCCCTCATCGAGGGCCGGGCTTGCGCCCTGCAAAAGGTTGGACGGATCTCCATCCGCATCAATCCCGACGTCGAGGCGGACACGCACCCTTATATCTCAACCGGCCAGATGATTCACAAGTTTGGTGTGCCGAAAGAGGAGGCTACGGAGCTTTACCGGCGTGTGGCGTGCTCGCCCCACTTGAAGATTCAGGGTGTAGCGTGCCATATCGGTTCGCAGATCCTGGATGTGGAGCCCTTCTGGAAAGCATTGGACGAAATCCTGGTGATAGCAAGACAATTGGCGGCGGCAGGAATGACCCTGAACGTGCTCGATTTGGGAGGAGGCTTTGGAATTCCTTATGGCGGCGAGTCGCCACTGGATTTGGAACGGCTGGCACGGGGACTGAATGAGCGATTGCGCAATAGTTCAATGAAGTTGATCGTCGAGCCGGGCCGCTCGCTGGTGGGTAACGCAGGCGTGCTGTTGACTCGCGTGCTCTACGTAAAGCGAAATCACCGCAAGAACTTTGTGGTTGTCGACGCCGGCATGAATGACTTGATGCGTCCCTCGCTTTACGGGGCTTACCACGAGATTGTTCCCATTCAGGAGCACTCTGCGGAGAAGATCCAAGCGGACGTGGTCGGCCCCATCTGCGAAAGCGGAGATTTCTTCGCACATGACCGCAATCTGTCCTCTGTAAAACCCGGCGAATTGCTGGCGGTGCTGACCGCCGGCGCTTACGGATTCGTACTCTCTTCCAATTACAATACACGGCCGCGTCCCGCAGAAATTCTGGTGAACGGGACGCACGCGGACCTGATTCGCGCCCGAGAAAAAGTGGAGGAGCTCATGGTGACTGAGGAGCCAGGAGGTGGCAGATAAGGTGAAACGAGTGCATATGATAAGAACGCTGCGGGTCGAGCCGAGAGAGGTCTTTATGAAAGTCACGATCGTTGCAGCATGCTTTATGCCGGTCTGCCTGAGTGCGGTGATTTTGGCGACGAGCAATTCATCTTCGACGTCCGAACCGGCATCCTGGAGCAGCAAAGCTGCTGCATCATACCTAGATGGCCGCATGGTGTGGTGGATGGGTTGGAAAGTGGCTGCCCGCGACCACGGAACGTTTTGCGTCTCCTGCCACACGGTTGTTCCTTATGCCATGGCTCGGCCGGCGCTTCGCGCCAGCCTTGCTGAGAAAGCTCTCTCTTCGCCCGAGAGGCAGCTCTTGGACGACGTTGCAAAGCGCGTCCGCATGTGGAAGGAAGTTGAGCCTGCCTACCCGGATGAGACGCGCGGGTTTCCCAAATCCGCAGAGTCGCTTGGAACGGAGTCGGTTTTGAACGCAGTGATTTTGGTGGGATATGACGCGCCCGCTGGTAATTTGGGCCCTGACGCTCGCCAAGCGTTGGACAACATGTGGGGCAAACAAATAACCACAGGTGAGGCACGCGGAGCGTGGCCCTGGCTCGAATTCCACAATTCGCCATGGGAAGGGAATTCCCAGTACTACGGCGCCACGCTGGCGGCAATTGCCGCGGGCAGCACTCCACACGATTATCAGCTTTCGCAGGAAAGTCAGGACCACATGAAGTTGCTGCGCGAATATCTCATTCGCGAGCGCGCCTCGCAAACCTTGATCGATCGAGTGATGCTGCTCTGGGCGTCGACGAAGTTACCGGGTCTGCTGTCACCGGCTGAGCAAAAAGCGATTGAGACTGAAGCACTGAGCAAGCAGCAGGCGGACGGCGGTTTTAGCCTCTCCGCGTTCGTAGGCGATTGGAATCGGCACGACGGCACGCCGCTCGAAACCCGGAGCGATGGATACGCAACGGGCATCGTCTCCTACGTTTTGGAGCAGGCAGGGATGAAGAGCGATCGGCCCGACTTGCGAAATGCTCTCGATTGGCTGGTGACGAACCAAGATAAAACCGAGGGGTGGTGGCTGGCGTACTCATTGAACAAACAGCGCGATCTCTCGAGCGAGGTGGGCCGCTTTATGAGCGACGCTGCCACGGCCTTCGCGGTCCTGGCCCTTCAGAACGCGAGTTCAGCCGCGCATGTATCCGGCGCTACCGTTCCCCCCACTTCAACTTCTTCCGAAGAATTCTAAAGTACGTTGTCGCCGGCGGGCGGACAAGTTCCACATATGAGTCAGCTTTACGCACCCGCACGACGTCCTCGCTGTAGGCGGCGATTCCCACTTGCCCGTCAACGGTCAGGTAAGCGGCCTCGCGCAGGCTCTTTACCGTGACCTCGATGTTGGCGGAGTTCGAAACCACGAGCGGCCGATGAGTGAGTGTGTGCGCGCAAATCGGAGTGATCAGAAATGCTTCCACAAAAGGCGTGACAATGGGCCCTCCTGCGGCAAGTGAATATGCTGTGGACCCTGTGGGCGTCGAAACGATCAACCCATCCGATTTGTAAGAGGAGACAAACTCTCCATCTACACGAACCTCAAAGTCGAAGATTCGTGCGATAGCTCCTTTATTCAAAACCACGTCGTTCAGGGCCAGGAACGAGGTGAGAATCTCGTCGGCGCGAATCAACTCGCCTTCGACCTGTACACGACGATCGGTTTGGTGTTTGCCCGCCACCACCATTTCCAGCGTGGGATAGAGCTCTTCGCGTGTGATTTCCGTGAGGAAGCCAAGGCCGCCCAGGTTCACCGCCAGAATGGGAACGGGTTTGCGATTGAGGGCGCGCGCGGTGGCCAGAAGTGTGCCATCACCGCCCAGCACGACCAATAAATCCACCTCGCCTGGCATCTCGTTGCGGGTAAGGCAATGCTCCCGGGTTTCCATGATGGCCCCGGTTTCCTTGTCGATAAACGCCTCGATGCTGCGCTCGCGGAACCACGTGAGCAGACCCGGCACGATCTCACGCACTTCCGCCTTTTTCGGCTTGGAAATTATGCCAACGCGTTTTATCGGCATAGCTGTTTCTATCCTACAGTGGCTGGTGCTTTGTGGCCAGTTTTAGTTACAATTTGCTCCGAGACGGCGCTGGACAGGGACAGTTCACGCTCCGGCCCATATTCCACGTTGCCTGCAAGAAGAACTCGTGGTTTCCTTCTGCGCCCAGGAGCGGGCTTTCAACCGATGACACTTCGCTGAATCCAAGCTCCACCAGTTTCTCTGAAACCCGAATTACGGACGTTTGGTGCAAGGCCGGGTCACGGACAATTCCACCCTTTCCAACCTGCCCTTTTCCCACTTCGAACTGGGGTTTGACCAACACCAGCAAATCGCCAGGTGAGGCGAGCAGCATAGGGAGCACGGGAAGAATCAGAGTAGCGGAAATAAAGGAAACGTCAATGGTCGCGAGATCGGCGAGCGTCCCGATGCGATCGAAACTTAGAAAACGCGCGTTGGTGTTTTCCATGACCACGACACGCGGATCGTTCCGCAGCTTCCATTCGAGCTGATTCGTCCCTCCGTCCACAGCGAACACCTTGGCCGCACCGTGTTGGAGGAGGCAGTCAGTAAACCCGCCTGTGGATGCGCCGATGTCGAGGCAGATTTTTCCGCTGGGATTGATGCAAAAGTGAGCGAGCGCTCCCTCTAATTTCAATCCACCGCGGCTCACATACCTCGATGGTGCTCCGAGCAGGCGCACAGCAGACCGAGATTCGACCAGCGCGCCGCATTTCTCTACCTTTTGTTCGTCCACCAGGATTTTCCCGGCGAGGATCAGCCCCTGCGCCTTCTGGCGGGATTCCACCAGCCCACGCTCTACGAGGAGCCGGTCGAGGCGAATTCTCTCCGAACGTGGACGAGGCATTGTGCCTTGGATTTTAGATTTTGGATTTTGGATTGGCAACCGTATGGGTAAAACATGCGGTGACGGAAAACCACAATTTAAAAACTATCCCGTGCTCTTCATTCCGAAAGCAATGCCACCGACCGTTATTTGCAAGAGGTGAAGGATCTCTTCATTGGAGGTTTTCTTTCCCGTGGACTTGCGCCGCCAGCGTTCCAGGAAGTAGGTTTGGAGAAAATTGAGAGGGTCGACGTAAGGATTGCGCAGGCGGATGGACTCCGCCAAAACATGCTGACCGGCCAGCAGCATCGAGACGCCGGAAGTTTCCAGCACGCCATGCACGCTGCGGTGGTATTCCTCCTCGATGTACTTGAAGATTTTCCGCCCAAGGGTGCGGGGCCGCACCAGAGCCGCGTAGAGGCTGGCGATGTAAAGGTCGGTCTTGGCAAGGGAATGTTCGGCATTGTTGATGAGGTTGAAGAAAAACGGCCAGCCTTCATGCATGCTGCGCAGGATGTCGCGGCCCTGTGGCGCATGGTCGCGTTGGAACTTCTCGAGCGCGTGGCCCAGACCGAACCAAGCCGGCAGAAGGTGGCGGGATTGCGTCCATGCGAACACCCAGGGAATGGCGCGCAGGTCGCGGAGGTCGCCGGCCCCCCACCGGCGCGCGGGACGCGAGCCAAGGCGGATGTGCTCGATGAGGTCGATGGGCGTCGCTTGGCGGAAATACTCGACGAACTCCGGGGTTTCATAAACCAATTGACGGTAAAAATCCCGGCTGCTCGCCGCGAGCTCCGTGGCATATCCCTCCCATTTCGGGACCTTCGCTGCTTCGACACGATGAGAATGAAGCAAATGGGCGTCCAGCACCGAAGTGACAAGCTGCTCGAGATTCCTTTCAGCAATGTCGGGATTCGAATACTTGAGTGAAACAACCTCCCCTTGCTCGGTAATTCGCAGCCTGCCGCCCGGCGCCGCGGAAGGTTGAGCCTGAATGCTGCGATGCGATTGCCCGCCGCCACGGTCAATGGTTCCGCCTTTTCCATGGAACAGTGAAAAACGGATGCCGCACCTTTCCGCCACCTGCGCCAGGCTTTTCTGGGCATGGAAGAGTCCCCAGTTCGCCGCCACGTATCCGCCGTCTTTGACCGAGTCGGAATATCCCAGCATGACTTCCTGGAAATTCCTGCGCGAACGAAGGATTCGGCGATACAGGGGGTCGGCAAAAAGCTCTTCCATGATTTGAGGGCCGGCTTCAAGGTCATCGAGGGTCTCGAAAAGAGGAATAACGTCGAGATGAGAATGCACGTGGCGGTTCCTGACCTCCACCAGCCCGGTTTGGCGCGCGAGCAACAGAACGTCCCAAACATCGGCAGCACTGGAGGTCATGCTGAGAACATAGCGATGGGCAGCCGCCTCGCCGTTGCGCGTCTGAATGGTGCGGAGCGCGCAAAATTCTTCCAGCACTCGCGCCGTTGGAGCGGAAAACGGCGGGCGGACAGTCGGTTCAAAGAGCATTTGTCGAATAGAGGCGATGCGGGCCTCGCCGGTGTCATGAGGCAATCGCGCTTTGCGCAGAATCTCATCCACGGCGCTGCGAGTGGCCCGTGAGTGAGTGCGAAAGTCCAGGCTGGCGCCATGAAAGCCAAAGACCTGTGAGGCCACGTGAAGCCTGCCGGGTCCGATGCGCGCGATGCGTGGGCTGGGATAGACTTCCAGCATATCAGTGAGCTTGTACAGTTCGCGCGTGAATTCCCATGCCGCCGCGTAGCCGCCGGGAGTGCGCTCTGCCGTGCGCTCAAGTCTCCAAATCATGATGCGAATCTTGCGGCGGAAGAGTTCGCTGGGCTGGTCGATAGCCGCAAACTCCCGCGTGGCAGGGAACTTCCGCATGTCGCGGGCAATTTCGCGGCGCAAAGCTGCTTCGCTGTTGCCGCCCCGGCAGGGGAACGACGCCCATCCCAGCATGCGGCGGCAAGCGGCTTGGTAATAATGAAGGATGCTCAGGCGTAATTGCTCGGCGGCATCCAGGCTGGTTTCCGGCGTTACGAATGGGTTGCCGTCTCGGTCTGTTCCCACCCATGAACCGAAACTGATGAAGGGGACAGGTGACGTAAGGCCCGGGTACCGGCGACCCATCTCCGCGCAGAATTTCTCCCAGAAGATTCCCGCCAGGTCATAGATGGTGCGTTCCAGGAAAAAGCGCGCGTTCTCGCTTTCCATTGCCGGCGTCAC
>JASHSC010000109.1 GCA_030036915.1 Terriglobia bacterium | reverse complement strand
CGTAATCCCCGCCCATCTGATATTGATACGCTTCCTTGAGCAGGTCCCACGCGGCTTGGAGTTCTTCTGCGCCCATTGATGTTGGCAGAGCCTTCCTAGGTTGTAGTTAGCACAGGCACCAAAAGTTGTCAATGACACGGTGCGCAGACTCAGAAGGATATTGGCGCGGATGACATCTGATCCCCTCTCACCTCGGGAAAAGCGAGCGAGGACTAAAGGGATATTGTGTCAGGCAGGATTTTCAACTTCACGGGCTGCCGTGCATTCAGCACATGGGCAAAGGCTGCGGAGATATTGGAAAGTGTAAATGCCCGAGGAGTGGCCGTCGCTCCAATAGATTTGCAGCGCGTAACGGCCCACCAACTCCGCGCGCTCGGGGTGCAAGGGCTTCTGGCCGAGAATCGGCAAACCGCCCACGGCCTGGTCCTGAACCGGAGCCGCTTCCCCGCACGTTGCACACGGGCACTTGCTGCGCAAAAAGCGATAGGGATAGGCGCTCTCGTGGCCGTCGGACCAGTGAATGGCCAGCGTGTTGTTCCCGGCAGCAAGTTTGATTTTTTTTGGAGTGGCAGGCATGTGGGTAAACCGGATGCCGGTGCTCGGTTGTCAGTTCTCGGCTCAGTCCCTTACCAGCCGTCCGGTTTTATTCACCGGAAGCCGGCAACCGAATACCGGCTACTCAATACTGATGTCCTCAGCCTTCTCGAAATCTCCGGCATTGATCTGCGCCGCCAGCGCGCCGGCAACTTCGCGAAAGGCTTTGCCGTAAACCGTCGAGCCGTCCAGCGCCACGGGCTTGCCGGAATCGCTTTGCTCGCGAATGGAGAGGTCGAGCGGAATTTCTCCCAAAAAAGCGAAGTTTAGTTTCTTCGCCGCAGCGCGCGCGCCGCCGTGGCCGAAGATTTCCTCGCGGTGGCCGCACTGCGGGCACACGTGGTAGCTCATGTTTTCCACCACGCCGAGAATCGGCACATTTAATTTTTGAAACATGGCGATGGCCTTTGACGCGACGGTGAGCGCCAGGTCCTGCGGTGTGGAGACAATCACCGCGCCGGTGAGAGGAATTGTCTGGGAGAGGCTCAACTGGATGTCGCCCGTTCCCGGGGGCATGTCCATTACCAAATAGTCGAGTTCGCCCCAGCGCACGTCACCCAGAAACTGTTGAATGGTTTTGTGCAGCATCGGCCCGCGCCAAATCACCGCCTCGTCCTTGGGCAGGAAGTACGCCATGGACATGATCTTGATGCCGTACTCAACGGGAGGCTCGATCTTCCCTTCCACCACCTGCGGCGCTTCGTTTCCACCCATCAGGATGGGAACGCTGGGCCCGTAAACGTCCGTGTCCAGCAGGCCGACTTTGGCGCCCGCCGCGTGCAGCGCGATCGCTAAATTCGCCGCAACCGTGGATTTCCCCACGCCGCCCTTGCCGCTGGCCACCGCGATGGTGTGTTTTACCTGGGGAATCAGTGACGGGTTGGGAGCGCGCGGCGGGGCTGCCGCCACCACTCGAACTTCCACGTCGGCGGCGCCCAGGGCCAGCACTGCCTCGCGCGCCTGGGTTACCAACAGGTTGCGGGCCGGAGATGCCGGCGAGCTCAATTGCAGCGCGAAGGAAACGCGACGATCACCCACTTCCAGTTCCTTAATGAATCCCAGCGTGACGATGTCCCGTCCCAGGTCGGGATCCTTCACCGTGCGGAGCGCGTTCACAACATCCTGCGGAGTAATTCCGCTGCCCATGAATCCTCTTCGTAAAATTTCTGCAAAGCCCCAGCGCTTTCATTCTGGATTGCACCGAAAAGTTTGTCAAACATATACGGCCGAACGTAGCTTCTCATTAGGTTCTGTAGCGGCGGTCTATCGACCGCCGGCGGCGCTCACAGAGCGCCGCTACAGCGGGTGCATCTCCAATTGACCGCGCGGAAGGATTCCTCTATGGTTGCGCAAGCTCGCCACTGCCGTGGAAAAATCCGGCGGCTTTGTGCAAGGCATCAACCCTTTCATGAGTACTTCCACAAACGTTCCGGCCGCCGCGCCGGACGCGAATCCCGGCGTTTCTTCTCCTTTATCCAACCCGTAAACACCACCCGGCTATTTGACGGCCGCTTTCACCTTGGCGAGCAGGGCTTGAGCTTGGCCTTGAAACGGTCCGGGCAAGGCGACGGCCTTGTTCAGCGCCTCCATGGCGCCGCGATGGTTGGCCGGATAACCCATTTCGTACGCGCTGGCGAGGTAGAAAAGCGCCTGCCCTTGGAGCGCGGGATTGCCCTCCAGCAGGCCTCCGGCGGCCTTCAGTTCGTCAATCGCCGGCTGCAACCTTGAGGTCTTTTGCGCGCGCACCAGAGCGGCATAACCCAGGGTCAAGTGGGAGATGCCGAGTTGCTTGTTCATTTCGGTTTTGAAAGCCGTTTCGTCGACGCCGTCGGGCTTCTTCATATTCTGCGCCGCGGCCTCGGCTTTCTGCGCGTAAGCGGCCGCTTTTTCGGTTGACGGCGGGCTGAGGTAGAACTCTTCGATCAATCCCAGCGTGTTCAGGACCTCCACGGCGTTCGGATCGTCGGCCGCCACCTTGTCGCCGTATTCTAAAACCTTCGGAAGGTTGCTCTGCATGCGATAGGCGTCAAAGTAGGCGTGATCAATTTGGCCGGCGTTCTCCTTTTCCTGCTCCGGATAAACCTTGAGGAAGTTGTCGAGAACCTCGATGCGCTTGGCCGGGTCCGTGACGCGTGGCAGAACCTGGAAAAACGCCCACACGGCGTAATCGTGGCAGTCCTTGGCAAGGTCCTGGTTATCTTTCTGCATTTTCGCCCACTCATCGTCCGTGGCCTTGGCGGGCCGCACGGGATTGCCGGTCTCCGCCTTGGTCTGGTCCGGAACTTTGTTGATGACGCCGAACACGCTGTCGCTCACTTTGGTGCTGCCGGCGTAAGCGCGCATGAGATTGAGATAGAGATTCAGGTCCTTGTAATTCGCCGCCAGGTCTTTCTCAGCGTATTCAATCGATTTGTCGAAATTATTCAGTTTCAGATTGGCGCTGGCGTAGTATTCGAGGGCGCAGGGCATGAATTTCGAGTCGGGGTGCGCCTGAGTGAACTTGTCGAGCGCATCGATCTGCTGTTGCGGGTTGTCCGCCCCGTTGACGGCCAGCATCAGCTTATCTTCGTCCGTGCCGATGGCGACAATAAAACCGGGGCACGGTTGTTGCGCCCAAAGGGCCTGGGCGGTCACTCCCAGGGCAAATACGAGGAAAGCACAAATTCGCCGATCCATGGAAACCTCCAGTTCAGGACGAAATTCGGGCTTCGGGCGGCCGCCCGAGATGCGGCACAAACCGCGGGACCACGCGCTGATAGTCTCGATACTGCGGCCCGTACTGATCCAAGAGTTTGCGCTCCTCAAGCGGTGCGAGGATTTGATACATCAGGATATTCAGAAATGCCAGCAAAAAAATCGCGAGGGCCCCGGTGAGGAAGGCCATGCTCAACACCATCAGCATGTAGAGCAGATAGCGCGGGTGCCGCAGCCGCGCGTAGATTCCCGTGCGGACCACCATGCTCAACTGGTGCTGCGGGTTCAATTCCGTAAGACCCACCAATCGCCGCCAGCCCAGCGCGTGCCGGGTCTGGGCATCTAACCAGCTCGCCGCGAAGAAAAGCGCTGCGCCCGCGGCCCAGGTCAGGGCGTCGCGGTCGATGCGCCGCGCCAGAAGCTCGTTGTGCCCCACGATAATCGCCGCTGCACAAACCAGCCAGACGGGAAGCGCGATCCAAAAGGCACGGTTGCCAATTCGCCGCCAGAAGCGGATCGCCGTGTGGAACACCAGCCAGTAGAACGGAATCCAGAGAAGCAGAACCAGGTAAAATAGCGCGATGTAATCGATGACAGTAGAAAACATGGGAAGGTCCGTAGCTCGAAATCCGAGTTCTGCACTCTCATGGACCCGGCGCCCGCTGCCGAGCCTCAAGCCCCGGTGCAAGTAAGCGTCAAGCATTTTATCTCGAAAATCCTTCCGATACGTGTAGGATACGGGAGGGTTCGGGGCATCGGACTCCGGGCGAATGGCTCCGAAAGAGATCTGGAAATTTCAGGAGGCAAGCGATGCAGCTCATGGCATGGGAAAGCGTGAGGAAGGAAGTGGTGACCGACAAATTCTGGAGAAAGCTGGTGTATGGCGAGAAAGTAATGGTGGCGCACCTTGGGCTTGCGAAGGATTGCCTGATTCCGCTGCACCACCACGAGGCGGAGCAGATCAGCATGATCCTGACCGGCGCACTCAAATTCGAACTGGAAGGCCGGGAAGTGATGGTGCGTGCCGGCGAGGTGCTGGTGATTCCTTCCAACGTTCCGCACAGCGCGCTGGCGATGGAAGATTCCACCGGAATCGATGTGTTCAGCCCCATCCGCTACGACTGGCTGAACGGCACGGACGATTACCTGCGGAAGTAAAGATGGGGAAATTACTCAGGAGCAATCCATGAAATGGTTTCGCGTTGCGGTCGTTATGTTGTGCCTCTCCATGCCCGTTGCCGCGCGGGCTGAGGCACCGTTCGGGCTTCAATCAGGCGACCGAGTGGTCTTTTACGGTGACAGCATCACCGATCAGCGGCTTTACACCGTGTACGTTGAGACTTACGTTGTAACGCGCTTCCCGCTGCTGGCGGCGAGCTTTACGCACAGCGGCTGGGGCGGCGACCGCGTTTCCGGAGGGGGCGGCGGGACCATCGACGTGCGGCTGGAACGCGACGTGATTCCTTACCAGCCTACGGTGATGACCATCATGCTGGGAATGAACGACGGCGGGTATCGCGCATTCGATGACGAGATTTTCGAGCGCTATATGCAGGGATATCAGCACATCATCGAGACGGTGCAGAAAGCTCTTCCGCAAATTCATTTCACCTTGATTGAGCCCTCGCCTTATGACGACGTCACCCGCACACCTAATTTCGAGGGCGGGTACAATGCCGTGCTTATTCGCTACGGTGAAGGGGTGAGGGATTACGCCCAGAAAATCGGCGCGACCGTGGCGGACTTGAACACTCCGGTCGTGGAGTTGCTCAAGAAAGCGAATGCCATCGATCCCAAACTCGCGCAGCGAATCTTGCCCGACCGCGTACACCCGGGGCCGCAGGGGCACCTGATCATGGCGGAAGCGATTCTGAAGGCCTGGAACGCGCCCGCCATCGTTGCGGCGGTGGAAATCAACGCCAAAAAGAAACGCGTCGTCCAGGCGACGAACACCAAAGTCACCGGACTGAAGTCGAGTGCGGACGGACTTACCTGGAAGCAAACCGATCAGGCATTGCCCATGCCTTTCGACCCGAACGATCCCCTCACCGCGTTGGTGATGCGATGCTCGGATTTCGTTCAAGCCCTTGACCAGGAGCCTTTGCGCGTTACCGGCCTCAAGGCCGAGCACTATGAGCTCAAAATCGATGACGAGACCATCGGAACCTTTACGCCCGCGCAACTCACGGAAGGAATCAATCTCGCCGAGCTCGCGACGCCCATGAGCAAGCAGGCCATGGAAGTGGAAACCTTGACCGAAAAGCACAACACCGTCCACTACGGCCGCTGGCGGATGATCCAGGTGCCGCTGGTAGGAATTACCGCACCCAATCTTCAGCGGACTTTGGATGATTTGAATGCTCTGGATGGTGAATTGGTTGAAGAGCAGCGCGCCACGGCACTTCCCAAGACGCGCACGTATGAACTGGTGCCGCAATCAGCAACGCAGAATTGAGGAATTGTAGCGGCGCTCTATGAGTGCCGGATTGTCGGCGGTCATAGACCGCCGCTACAGCGGGCGCAAAATCACTCGGGCTCGGTCTGGATTTTGAACGCGTATGCCTGAAGGCACGGCTTGTGCTCGGCGAGTGAGGAAGGAATCGCGATCTTCAGTGTCGCTCCGTCCTGCCGCCACTTCAGGTCCTGCTCGGCTCCGAGCATTCGAATTGTCGAACCGGGCACGGCGCGGACGGACTGAGTGGCAAACGTTTCACCCGGCCAGCCTATGCTGATGGCGTAGACGAACCGGCCGTCTTTGCTGGATGTGAACCAGGTGTTCTTCCCTTCCTGAAAAACCTGGCGTGGGCGCGTGTTGTAGATCGCTTCGCCATTCACGCGCAGCCACTCTCCCGCATACTTCAAACGCTCCACGGTTTCGGGCGGCCATTCGCCGCTGGGCATGGGGCCGAAGCCAACTTCAAAATTGCCGCCCTTGGCGGTGATCCCGATCAGGCTTTCGACGATCCACTCGGCTGGCTTGTACTCGTCGTTCGGCCGATAGGAAAACGCCGTGCCGCAGGGGTAGATGACTTTCCAAAATCCCTTGGACGGGCCGCCGGGAATCTGCCGCTCGGGAGTGTAGTAATCGCCGTAGGCGCCGATGCCACGCCCGCGAATGATCACGTCGGGTTGCAGCTTGCGCACCATCATGGTGATTTCGGCCAAGTCCTTTGCCGCGACCTGCGGCCAGCCGATGTCAAAATCCAGGTAATCGATTCGGCCGTAATCGGACATCAGCTCGCTCACCTGCTCGCGCTCCTGCGCGATGAAGCGCTGCCAGCGCGCGGGGTCGGATTCGGGCGTGAAGCGCGGGTCGTAGTAGAGATTGAACGGATCCCAGGCGAACGACGGATCGTGCCAATCGACGTGCGAGTAGTAAAGGCCAATGCCCATGTTCTTCCTGCGGCCTGCTTCCACCATGCTGCGCACGATATCCTTCTTATACGGCCCGTCCTGAATGCTATAGGTCTGCACGACCTTCTCGATATTCTCGATCGCGCCGTGGCTGAATCCTTGCGAGGTCAATTTGATGGATTCCTGTGTCGTCCGCGTGGGCCACATGCTGAAGCCGTCGTGGTGCTTGGTGGTGAAGGTGAAGTAGCGGATGCCCGACTGCTCAAAGAGATCCATCCACGCGTCGGCATCGAAACTGGTGGGATTGAAGAACTGGTAAAAGACGTTGTAGATGTCCCAGAACTGCTTGTTCGCGCCGGCCAGCGCCCACGAGGCGTCGCTGCCAATCATGCAGTAGAGCCCCCAGTGAATGCGGATGCCGAATTTGCGGTCCTTGAACGCTTCGATCGCCGATTCGGGCGCGTGCTGGTAGCTCGGGTCGACCTCGGGCAGGAATCCCCTCTGCAAGGCTTCGCGGTCCAGCGCTTTGGCCAATTCCTTGAAGCGTGCAAGGCCTTCAGCCGAAGTCTGCGCCGCTTCCTGCGCGGCCCGGGCAACCAACGGATCTGTGCTCGCTTCGAATCCGCCGGCCAGCGCCCCCGCGGCCAGCGATCGAGTCATGAATTGTCGCCGTTTCATATTTCACCTCTGAGGCTGGGCATTGTAGCTCGGAAGAATGTGGAGAGCCAGCGCGACGCTCATAGAGCGCCGCTACAGCGGGAATTGGGTTATAGTGTTCACCGAGTTTTGAGAGGATGGGAATTGTGAAAGCTCTGACGCTCGTCGAATACAATCGCCTGCTTTTTGGTGACGCGCCTGACCCGCAGATCGCGGGTGACGAAGTTCTGGTGCGGGTGCGCGCGTGCGGAATCTGCGGCAGTGACGTGCACGGCATGGACGGCTCAACGGGGCGACGCCTGCCGCCGGTGATCATGGGCCACGAAGCCGCGGGCGTCGTCGCGGAGGTGGGCGCGCAAGTCCGCGATTGGAAGAAGGGTGACCGAGTCACCTTCGATTCCACGATTTCCTGCGGAGCGTGCTGGTATTGCCAGCGAGGAATGCCAAACCTGTGCGACCGCCGCCGCGTTCTGGGCGTCTCCTGCGAGGACTACCGGCAGAACGGCGCCTTTGCGGAGTTCGTGGCGTTGCCTGCGCGCATCCTGTATCGCCTGCCGGACTCGGTGAGCTTTGAGCAGGCGGCCATGGTGGAGCCCGTGTCTGTGGCGGTGCACGCGGTGAAGCGCGCCGCGGTTTCTCTTGGTGATGTCGCGGTGGTGATGGGAACCGGCATGATCGGCTTGCTGGTGGTGCAGGCTCTGCGCGCCGCGGGCTGCG
>JASHSC010000108.1 GCA_030036915.1 Terriglobia bacterium | reverse complement strand
GAAATCTGCGGTCACGTGGGGTGCTGCGATTCTTCAAAGAACAAACACGCCGCAAAGCACTTTCACAAAACCAAGCATCCGATTATGCGGTCGCTCGAGCCCGGCGAGGATTGGGGATGGTGCTACATCGACGAGGTGGCGTTTGAACCGTTTCCCGAATAAGTGAATTTCTATGCCTGATAGCCGACTTGAAGCAGATTCTCGTGCCCGCCTTTTGGACCGGCTTGCGGAATCGCGCGCCGTCACCGATGAGTTGTTTCGAATTGTGCGCCCGGAGACGCTCTATTCACGACCCATCCCGGAGCGCCACCGGATTGTGTTTTACATCGGCCACCTGGAAGCCTTCGACTGGAACCTGATCGGCGATCGCGCGCTGAGCCGCGGACCGGTTCACAAGGAATTCGATCGGCTGTTTGCCTTCGGAATCGACCCCGTGGGTGGAGGACTTCCCGCAGATCAGCCCGCGGATTGGCCTGGCCTCGGCGAGATTCAGGCCTACGGCGATCGCGTCCGCCGGCAACTCGACGATATTCTGCGCGACCAGTCTTCAAACGCGGAAAGCCGATGGCTCTACCCTCGCGACACCATCCTGAATGTGGCGATCGAGCATCGGCTGATGCACGCGGAAACGCTCGCATATATGTTCCATCAGTTGCCGGTCAAAACAAAGGTCCCGCCGCGGGATTACCTTACCATCAATACGGTTTCGGCCGGTCCGGAGTTTCATCCCCGGATGCTGGACATTCCGTCTGGACGCGCAACGCTCGGTATTCCGCCGGGCGGCAGGTCGTTTGGCTGGGACAATGAATTTAAGTCTTACACCATTGAAGTGCCGGCCTTTGCTATCGGCGCGAATAAGGTAACCAACGGCGAGTTTCTCAAATTCATCCTTGCCGGCGGATATGACCACCGAAGCCTTTGGAGCGCATCGGACTGGGGTTGGATCAAGAACCAGAACATCCGCCATCCGCGTTTCTGGCTCAAGCATGGTGGTGAGTGGTTTTATCAGGCGATGTTTGAGGAAATTCCACTCCCGATGGATTGGCCGGTTTACGTCAGCCATGCGGAAGCCTCGGCCTATTCTCTATTTGTGGGCAAGACTCTGCCCTCCGAAAGTCAATTCCATCGCGCAGCGTACGGAACGCCGGAGGACGCGGAGCGGGAATATCCGTGGGGAGACGCATTGCCGAACGCCTCGCTCGGAAATTTCGATTTCCGTCGCTGGGACCCGGTTCCGGTGGGAAGCTATTCCGCCGGACGCAGCGCTTTTGGTGTGGAAGACGCTGTCGGAAACGGTTGGGAGTGGATGGCCACGGAGTTTGCGCCTTTCCCGGGCTTTGAGGCTTTCCCTTTTTACCGGGGGTATTCAGCCGATTTCTTTGATGGGAAGCATTATGTGATGAAGGGAGCGTCGCCGCGCACGGCCGGGTGTTTGCTGCGCCGCTCATTCCGCAACTGGTTTCAGCCGCATTATCCGTTTGTTTATGCGTCCTTCCGGTGCGTAAAGGGCCAAGGCGGACCAGGATGCTGATTCGGGGTGAAGTTGCAGATCGCACGAAATCGTTTGCTGAAGACGTGCGCGAGGGACTAAGCCGAGCTGGACAAAAGACGCTGCCTTCAAAGTACCTCTACGATGAAATTGGATCGGCGCTGTTTCAAGTCATTACCATGCTCCCGGAGTATGGCTTGACAAGGGCCGAAGAGCGGATTCTCCGCCGGTACTCGGCAGCCTTGGCGGAACGCCTTGCGGAATACTCGCTGATCATCGAACTCGGGAGCGGGAACGGACGCAAAACGCGCAGGCTTTTGGAAGCTCTCCCCCGCCACCATTCCATCACGTACTGTCCAATTGAGTTTTCTCCGGCAGCCCTGAAGAATTGTGCCGGAGAATTCGAAGGTCTGCCCCGCGTCAGCGTAGTGAGCTTCGAAGGAGAGTATCTGGATGGCTTGGCGCGCGCGGTGGAACGGCGAAGGCCCCGCGAAAAGGTGCTGGTGCTTTTCCTGGGAAGTTCAATCGGCAACTTCGATCGCGAGCTTGGGGAAGGATTTCTGCGGGGAATTCGCAAGGCGCTTCAGCCGGGCGACGCATTGCTGCTGGGAACGGACCTGGAAAAGCCTCTGTCGCGGCTTATTCCCGCCTATGACGATTCTTGCGGCGTAACCGCGGCATTCAATCGCAACTTACTGGCCCGCATCAACCGTGAGCTGGAGGGCAACTTTGATTTGTCCGAATTCGAACACGTGGCGCTTTATAACGCCCGCGAGCGGCGCATTGAAATGCATCTTCGCTCCCTTCAGCGGCAGACGGTCAAGATTGACGGCGCAACCTTTGTCCTCCAACGTGACGAAACCATTTGCACAGAGTTTTGCCACAAGTATGCCGCCAACGAAGTTCCGGAAATGGCCGAACGCACCGGCTTCGAGTGCGTCGGACAATGGTTTGACAAGGAATGGGGCTTTGCGGAAAGCTTGTTGAACGCCGTGCCCTCCATCGCCTCTCTTGAACAATAAAGCCTCAAGGTCCCGGTTGGATTACGGGGAACACGGTAAACTCCTGGTCAGGGGGCACTGCGGAGTAGGGCATGTAATCGAACGGTGCGCGCGGCGCGACTTTGGTCCTTACCGTTGCCACCCCTCGAGTGCCGACTCCTCATCGACGGACGCATTCTCATTCCCGTGGCACAAACTTCACGGCGGCATGGTTCATCCTGATCCGTCCGGGGCTGTGGCATAATACTCTTCCTTGGCGAAGCGCCGAAGGTTTGCCGTGAAGAGGAGGTAGCATTGTTGGTCATCGACTTCTACCATTTCTTCTGGCCCGGTGCGTGGAAGAAGGTGGTTTTCGGGACGGACATTCTGAAGGTTGAAGAACTCGCCGCCGGAAAGGAAATTCACGACAAAATCTTCGAACCGCTCAACCTGGATAAAGCCACGATGGACTCCATTTACGGCGGAACGGCGGCCCGCTTGCTTCATCTCACTCCTTAAGAACCAAATTCCCCCGCGGAGGTTTTGAATTCTCCATGACTCTTCCAGAAATTCTTGCCCTGCCCGTTGATGACCTTTTGAAGCGGGGGAAGATGGGGGTGCGCCTATTCCCCGCGATTGCCGAAATGATGGAATACTTCGCGCGCTCCATGGCCGCCGAGCTTCACGCGAACAACCAGAAGGGCGTGCCTACACGCTGGATTCTTCCGGTGGGCCCGGTGGC
>JASHSC010000107.1 GCA_030036915.1 Terriglobia bacterium | reverse complement strand
AGTCGTGGGAAGACCCAACGATCGTCAATCCCGGTGCTCCCGGCGAGTTGGGAGCGATGTCGTTCGGATTCAGCGCCCGGTATCCTTCCGGCGTGAAGACCCATTACCACTACTTCTCTCCGCGCGTCGGGCTGGCTTATGCACTTAATGACAAGACCGTGATTCGCGGGGCCTTCGGCGTCTTCTTTGCCCAAGGTAACTCCAACCGGTTGGATGGGACAACTTACGTTCAGGGATACAACCTGTCGCCCACCGTCGGCACTATCAACCAACAAGCGGTGGCTTTCCAGTGGGACACGAACACTTTCCCCACCTTCACCCCTTCACTCACTCCCACGGTAGAGAACGGCCAAGGACCGTACATGACGGACCCATCCGATGGCGATGCTCCCTACGCGGAAAACTATCAGATCGGTGTCGAGCGCCAGTTGCCGGGCCAAATCACACTGAGCGTCGGCTACGTGGGGAATACCGGCGTTCATCTGGCAAGCCTTCTGATGCCCACCACGCAGATGCCGCCTCAATACTTGGGACTTGGGAGCATCATGGATTGCAGTGGAGTGGTGTGCCCCGCTGGCGCCACCAACGGCGTACCATTGCTGGATGCACCGCTCAGCGATCCCTTGGCCCAACAGTATTTGTCGGGACAACCCATTGACCCGGCCACGGGAAATCACAGTCCCTTTCCAGGATTTGAGGCGCTCTGGAATGCCAATAACCCCAGCAACCTCATTCTGGGCAAGGCGCTGAGTATCAATCCACAGTACAACAGCCTGGATCGCGGCTACGAAGGGGTTGCGACTTCAACCTACAATGCACTGCAGGTCAGGGCGGAAAAGCGCTTCTCCAATGGGCTTTACCTTCTCGCCTCGTATGCGTGGTCGAAGACCCTTACCAACGGCGGGCAAATCTTTGGCGTGTTCTCCTCGGAATTCGGGTCGGACGATCCCTGGAACGCACATTCACAGAAAGCGTATAGTTTTGAGGATATGCCGGACCTGCTTTCCATCGCCTATGTTTACGATTTGCCGGTGGGCTTGGGCAGGAAGTTCATGAACCACGGCGGAGTCGCAAACCAGATTATTGGCGGTTGGAAGGTTTCCGGGGTCGATCAATATCAGTCCGGCCGTCCGCAAAACATCGAGGCTCCTGTAACTTCCGGAGGGTTGGAGATGATGGATGGCTTCAACACTCCAAACCTCTTACAGGGTGTTCCCGCGAAGTCGCCGCAAGACCACGCCAAGGGTTTCAACCCTGCTATCGATTCACAGTTCAATCTTGCCGCCTTCCAGATACCCTGCCAATTCTGCTTCGGAACCTTGACGCCCACCGAAGCTACGGTGCGAAGCTTTGGCTACTTTGATGAGGACCTCTCTATATTGAAGGATTGGCCTATCAAGGAAAAGTTCACCCTGGACTTCCGGGTGGACGCAGTTAACCTGCTGAACCGCGTAGAACTGAACGCCAGTGGAGGCAATCAAGGCGCTTACGCAGAGGAACCCCTCTGTTGTGGCGCCGGATTCGGTATGTTGGGCAATCAGAACAACTGGCCGCGAGCCCTCCAGTTCGGCATGAGGCTGAAATGGTGATGCGCACAGCAGGTAGGTTATAGCGTCAAGGCAAAAAGACTGCGGGCCGTTTGGTGGTCAAAAACCAACCGGCCCGCTTTCTTGTTTGCCCCCGGTTCGTTCCAGACTTGCCGATGCAGCGTCTCTACCCACTCCGGCATCAAGGTGAGAGGCTACCTGCGGGGTAGGGCAGATGGTAGGCTTTGAATTATAAGTTGGGGCAGGCCTCGTGCCTGCTCACCGCCGTATAGACGCAATGGCCAGGGCACCCACGAGGGGTGCCCCTACATCAAATTCTCAAACTGTACCACAGTCCGGGACGGGGAACAGTTGACCCCAACGAGCGCCGTTTGCTATCTTCGGTGACGAAAGGGAAAGTCGAGTTCGCCGAGCACGGTGCAGGGAAGCGGCGGTGAACAGCACGGTATCGCGCGCGAAAATGCGAACCAGATTCTTAGCATGTTTGATTTTTTGCCTTTTGCCTTTGTGGCTGCCTGCGCAATCAAACCGCGAGGACGAGGCCGAGGCGGATATTCAATCCGCCAAGCAGGCGCAAGAGGCGGGTGACTACGCCCGTGCGGTGGCCGGCTATCAGGCCGCCGTCAAACTCATGCCGGAAGTTCCGGAGCTCTCCGTTAACTTGGGAATGGCCTATTATCTACAGAAAGATTATGACAAAGCCATTGCCGTTCTCTCGCAGGCCCTGAAGCGAAAGCCCGCCATGGAAGGAGCCAACCTATATTTGGGCATGGCATATATCCATAACAGCCAGTTTGCGGCTTCCATTGAACCACTGAAGAAGGCCATTGCAATCAATCCCCACCTGCGACTCGCCTACATCAACCTGGGGGAGAGCTACAACGAGCTCGGAAAGGACGAGGAAGCGGTGGATGTGCTCCAGCGTGCCGAAAAGGTGTTTCCCGATGACCCAGAAGTGCTCTACAGCCTGGGAAGCCTTTACTACCGCCTCATGTTCAAAACCTACGGCAAGATGGCGCAAGTTGCTCCCAACTCCTATCGTTACGATCAAGTGATGGGACAATCCTTTGAAGAGCGCGAAGAGTACCCGGCGGCCACGGTGGAATTCCAGAAGGCGATTAAGGAAAACCCCAGTGCTCCAGGTCTTCATTATGCCCTGGGAAACGTATTATGGCTTCAGGGACATTGGGCGGATGCGCGAGAGCAATTTGAAGCGGAACTGGCGATTTCCCCGGAAGACTACCTGTCTACCTGGAAACTGGGAAACAGCTACTTGCAAGAGCACATATATGACAAGGCTTTGCCTTACTTGCAAAAGGCGATCCAGCAAAAGCCGACCTTGGGCGGGGCATACCAGGATTTGGGCAGACTGTATATGGAAACCCATGACAACGACCACGCGCTCTACTATTTAAAAAAGGTCGTGCAGATGAATCCCGAAGAGCCGACCCCTCACTACCTGCTTTCAATGACTTATCGTCGCTTGGGTAACGTGGAGGAATCGCGCACTGAGATGGGAAAATTTGAAGAGATGAAGAAGGTAGAAAACGAGCGCCGGCTGCCCCCGGATGCGATGTTCGCGGGCACGAAGAGCGAGGCGGATAAGCCCCAATCCTCGGGGACGCCGAATCCGCCCAATCCGCAGTAGGCTTCGTCCTTACGGGAATGACTGACTTAAATCATCCAGATCAGGGCACGGACGTGAAAGAACTGAGCGGCTGCTCCCGCGAAGCGGGTGACCATGAATAGCCGTAAGTGAAACCTGCGGTAGCAAAGGCAACAAGCACGGGCCGACCCTGAAGGGGCCGACCTTGCATGCATGGTCAACCCCTTGGGGGTTGGGACCCGCATGAAGATTCCCGAAAAGTGGACCGGGCCCGCGTGGAAAGGTGCTTTGCTGGCGACGATCATCGTCTCCCTCATCGCATCAGCGCACGGCTTGGCGGCAGGACTGGCGTCGCCGCAGCAAACTTCGGAACTTTTCAAAAAAGCTCGTGCGGATGAGGACGCGGGAAATTTCGCCGCTGCCGAAAGTGATTACCATCAGATCTTGGCCTCCAACCCGGCCAACCCGGAGGCGCTGGAGGGCCTGGGCGTGGTCGAGCAGACCGAACTCAAGTTCCAAGAATCCATCGAACATTTCAAGCAGGTCCTGCGCGCCCACCCGGCGTATCCTCAGGTTAACTTCTTCCTTGGACTTTCTTATTACGGCCTGCGTGATTGGGCCAACGCCATGGCGAGTTTCCGCGAGGAATTAAAAACGCCGGAGCCCCATCCCGCCACCGAATATTATCTCGCCCTGGCACTTGAGGCTGAGGGCCGCAATGATGAGGCGATCGACGAGTTAAACAAGTCGGCCGCCAGGAATCCCAACAAAGCTGAAGTGTTTTATGAACTGGCGCGTTTGCACATGGCTGCTTCTCTTCGGGCCGCGGAAAAGGTGAGGAAAATCGACCCGGACTCGTTTCAAAGCCATGCTTTTTTGGGTCAACTCTACGGTGAAGAACAACATTACGAAGCGGCTGCTGCCGAGTATAAGGCGGCGTTGCAAAAGCAGCCCGATGCCCAGGGTATTCACTACCCCTTGGGAGTTTGTTACCGAATGTTGCATCAGTATGATGCTGCGGAAAAGGAATTCTTGGCGGCCCTTCAGGAGTCGCCGGACGATCCCGCGACCAACGAGTCTCTGGGGGAATTGGCGGTTCGCGAGAAGCAATTCGACAAAGGGCTTCCGTACCTGAAAAAAGCTGCTGCCGGTCAACCCAAGGACGTGGAAACTCACCTGCTCCTTGGACGGTGCTACCTGGGGCTGAACGATTTCCAAAAGGCCCTGGATGAGTTGGAACTTGCGTCCCACCTTGACCCCTCGAATGGGCTGAGCCATTACTTCCTGGCGGATGTTTATCAGAAGTTGAACCGGCCTGCCGACCGCCAGCGCGAACTTGATCTTTTCAACAAACTTTCCGGCGCGCAGAAGTCCCAGGAATCCGGTGCGGGCGAGAACGAGCCGTCCCACCCCTGATGGCCGCCCCGTCCAACGTCCTGCCAATGAAATCCGGTAATAACGAAACGCAGCTTTGTACCAAAAGGGCTTTTCCAAAAAGCTCGCCTCCGGCGCGATTTTGTGCCAGCATCTATGCCCCGGGGGGAATCCAAATGCGGCGCATTTTTCTTTTGGTCATCCTGCTCATCGTGGGCATATTTCTCGTCATCAAACCACCTTCACTCATCAAAGCTGGAGGCGAAACCGGACCCGCCCTGCTCGCGGCCCCCGCGGGCGACCGGATGACTCAAATTGATCGCTCAGGTGAGACCATATTGCCCAACGGTCGGGTGATTACGCCGCTCGGGGTGCAGGTGACAGTGGAGCCGCACCCCTACGGATTGGCTCTGAGCCCCGATGGGAACACTTTGGTAACAGCCAATACGGGAACATGGCCCTTTTCGCTTTCCATCATCAGCGCGCTTGGCTCACCAACACCACAAGTGGAGCAAATTCCCCGAGGTTACCCGCCCAAGCACTCCGAAGTGGAACCTTCCAGTATTTACATGGGGCTTGCCATTGCTCGTGACAGTCGCACGGCTTTCGTTTCTGAAGGTGACACGGGAAAAGTGGATGTCTACGATCTGCCAACCGGCCGGCAATCGATGTCCATTGCCTTCGATGGAGATTTCCAAGGGCAGAAGTACCGTCACAGTTTCACGGGGGCCCTGGCGCTCGCGCCGGATGGCAAACTGCTTTATGCCCTCGACCTTGCGCACTTTGAACTGGTGGGCATCGACACGCGCGAAGGGAAAATTCTCTGGCGCGTGGGGACCGGCAGGCTACCGTTTGCGGTCGCGGTGAGTCCGAATGGCAAGCGGGTTTATGTTTCCAATGTCGGCACCTACCAATATTCCGTTGTGCCGGGATTTGATTCGAAACACGAAGAGGAGACTGGGCTGGATTTTCCGCCTTTCGCCACCGGATCGCAGGAAGCGAAGGATGGAACGGTGGTCGAGGGAAAAAAGGTGCCGGGCTTGGGCGATCCCAATGTACCGGCGTCCAATTCCGTTTTCGTTTATGACGCCGCGGCGGCACCGCCTTCGGTTCTGGCCCGCGTTCGCACCGGTCTGGCGATTGGAAGCCAGTCCGTAGGCGGGTCGAGTCCCGGCGCCGTGGCTGTGGGACGTAAGCGCGTCTATATTTCGAACTCGGCCCAGGATAGCATTAGCATTCTGGACGCAAAGAAAAACAGTTTGATCGTCACTACGCGGCTGGAACCCGCGCCCGGCGTGGGCGGTCTGCGCGGTGTTTTGCCGTTCGGCCTGGCGCTCAGCCCGGATGAAAAACGCTTGTACATCGCCTGCGCCGGAATTAATGCCGTCGCGGTGTTCGACACTGAGAATCGAGTGGTGCGAGGTTACATTCCCACGGGTTGGTTCCCGTCGCGAGTGGCCTTGAGTCGTGATGGCCACACACTCTATGTTGAAAATTCCAAAGGCTTCGGCGCCGGCCCCAACGGCGGTGCCAACTTTAAGCGCGGCCCGGAGGGAGATTACATTGGCGACATCATGAAAGGGACGGTTTCCATCGTCCCCGTTCCTGCGGACGATGAACTCGCCGGCCTTACCGACAAAGTGATGCGCAATAATGGCTTTTTCCCCTCCACAGCGATGCAGCCGAGGGCCGCTGATTTCCCCATTCCCTTGGGTGGCGCCGCCAGCACGCGGATTCGCCACGTGGTGCTGATCGTCAAGGAAAATCGAACGTTCGATGAGGTCTTGGGTGACATCGCCGACGTTGGCGGCCAGCCGTCGAATGGCGATGCAGCGCTGGCGCGCTGGGGATTGGACGCGGAAGTTCGCGACGACGGCGAGCCGACTTTGGAAAACGTTCGCGTCTCGCCCAATCATCATGCGCTCGCCGAGCGCTTCGGTTTGAGCGACAACTTTTATGTGGATTCGGATGTTTCCGTGGACGGTCATCACTGGCTGGTGGATAGTTATCCCAACGAATGGCTGGAAACGCTGTGGCCTCCCGAATACGGTGGGCGCGCCCATTTCTTTTACGATGACGATGCTCCCGGCCGCATGAGCATGGGCGGCGATTCATCTCTGCGGCCGGAAGATTATCTTGAGGCCGGTTCCCTTTGGGACCATCTTGCGCGTCATCACATCAGCTTCCGAAATTACGGCGAAGGCCTGGAAGGCGACGAGGACGAAGGTTTCAAACCCACGGGTTTGCGCTTGGGCATCAATGCCCCTGCGCCAGGGCCACTTTTGGCCAACACCTCGCGCATCTATCCGATGTTCAATACATCCATTCCCGACCAGTACAGGTTCGAGCAGTTTAAGACGGAATTTGAGGAAATGTACGCGAGCGGCAAGAATCCGTTTCCGCAATTCATCTACATCTGGCTGCCCAACGATCACACGGCCACGCCCCGGCCCCAGGATGGATATGCCTATCATGCCTCGTATGTGGCTGACAACGACCTGGCGCTCGGCAAAATTATTGACCTTTTTTCGCATAGCAGGTTTTGGCCTGAAATGGCCATCTTTATTACCGAAGACGACGCGCAGAACGGGCACGACCACGTGGACGCCCACCGCAGCCTGCTGCTGACCGTAAGTCCATATTCGCGGCGAGGGGTTTCCCATGTGCACACCAGCATGCTCAGCATTTTGAAAACCGTCGAGCACATTCTTGGCCTTCCGCCCTTGAATGAGTACGATGCTGCGGCTACGGACCTTGCGGATTGTTTTACCGGTGTTGCCGATAATTCCCCTTATGAGGCTCTGCCGTCCGACCTGCGTATTTTCGATCCCGCGAGGGCACGCGACCCGCTCGATTACGCTCGAAGCGGGAAGCCTCTCCCGCCCTCGGAGCCGCTTGACGATCCGGCGCGCATTCGCCGCGAGATGGCAGGGAACCACTAACGAGGAGGATGGATGGGTTCGAGACATGTCCAGCGAATTTTCCTGATTCTGTATCTGGTTTGCGCCCCGCTCCTGGCCGCCGCGCAAACTTCGCCCGTGGATGCCGCCGGTCAGGGAATCCCTCAAGCAACGCACATCAGCCTGAACGGAACCTGGAAGCTCTATTATTTTCCCCAGGGCAAATTTCACATCACAACCCCTGAGCAACTCAGGACTCAAGGTTTGACGGCGATTGGAGCCACTGTACCGGGCGAGACGGAGCTCGACCTTTCGCGGCAGGGAATACTTCCGGCCGACCTGTTTTTTGGCGAGAACATCAAGAAGCTGAAACCCTACGAGCTGTATGAGTGGTGGTACCAGCGCGAGTTTCCCACGCCCGCAGGCATTGCCGGACGCCGCACTGAACTAATTTTTCATGCCGTCGATTGCCTCGCAACGTACTGGCTGAACGGCAAGCCTCTCGGTGAGTCCCAGGATTCGATGATTGACATCCGGTTTGACGTGACCGAAAAGCTCAACACAGCGGGGCCGAACGTGGTCACCGTGCGATTGCGTTCGCCGATTATCGAAGCCGCGGGCAAGGAATATGATCCCGCTTACACGGTGAAAGCTCTGGACACGAATCAGGAAGCCAATTGGATACGCCGCCCGCCGCATAGTTACGGATGGGACATCATGCCGCGCGCCGTGACTTTCGGATTGTGGCGCCCTGTCGAGCTGGTGGTCCACGCGCCGCAGGAAATCACCGATATGTATTTCACCACACGGGACGCGGACGCGACACACGCCAATCTGATCGTCACCTATCAGTTGGCAACTGAACTGGAACTGATCCCGCAACTCAGCCTCCGACTCCATGCCCAGTGCGGCGATTCCAGTTTTGAATTCACGCAGAAGGTGCAATTCCCGGTGGGCCGGATGGAAATCGACGTTAAGAACCCGAAGTTGTGGTGGCCGCGCGGGTATGGCGACGCCGATCTTTATAAGGTTACAACCGAGCTTCTTCAGGATGACAAAGTCGTGGCCACTCGCGTCGACTCCATCGGAATTCGCAAGGCGGAGTTGATTCGCACCGAAATCACCACCATGGAGAAGCCCGGCCAATTCATGTTCAAAGTGAACGGCGTGCCGATTCTCGTGAAGGGTTCCAATTGGGTGCCCGCTGATGCCTTTCACAGCCGGGACGCAGGCCGTTACGAGAAAATCCTGGCACTATTCGTCGATCTCAAGTGCAACTTCCTGCGAAGCTGGGGCGGCAACGTGTATGAAGACGATGCGTTTTTCAAAATCTGCGACCAGCATGGAATTATGGTCTGGCAGGACTTCGCCATGGCGGACGCTGTGTACCCCCTTACGGACGACTTCCTCAGCCTGATTCGGCAGGAAGCCGTTTCGGTGGTCAGTAAATTGCGCAACCACCCTTCCCTCGTGCTCTGGACGGGCGATAATGAAGTGGACGGCGCGTACCTGTTTCATGGCCTCGACCCGGCGCACAACAAAATCAATCGCGAGGTCTTGCCCGAGGTTGTCTTTCGCTGCGATCCCTACCGGCCGTATCTTCCCAGCTCACCTTATATTTCGCCGGAAGTAGTCGCGACAGGAGATCATCGCCTGATGCCTGAAGAACACCTGTGGGGCCCCCGTGACTACTTCAAAAGCACTTACTACACCGAGCACACAGCGGAATTCGTGAGCGAGGCGGGCTATCACGGCTGTCCCAGCCTTTCGTCTCTAAAGAAATTTATTGGCGCGGATCACCTGTGGCCAAACACCAATGACCCGCAGTGGATTCTGCATTCCACGGATTGGGTGGGGAACCCTTACCGCCTTAAACTAATGGCGAATCAGGTGCAGGAGCTCTTTGGCGCTGTTCCCGACAAGATCGAGGATTTCATTCTGGCTTCACAAATTTCCCAGGCGGAGGCGATGAAGTTTCTGATCGAAATGACTCGCCTCAGGAAGTGGCGCAGCACCGGCCTGGTCTGGTGGAACGTGATGGACGGCTGGCCGCAGATTTCCGATGCCATTGTGGACTACTACTTCAACAAGAAGCTTGCCTACTACTACATCCGCCGCGTGCAGGAGCCGGTGGTCGTGATGGTGGACGAGCCGAAGGACTGGCACTGCCGCGTGGTGGTGGGCGATGACTCGCGCGAAGACGCTTCCGGCCATTATCGCGTGTGGGATGCCGACTCGGGCGAGACCCTGCTGGAAGGGGACTACTCCGTGAAGGCCAACGAAAATCTGGAGCTCGGGCAGATCCCCGTGTTTCATTCCGGCAAGCGGTTGTTTCTGATCAACTGGACGGCGAATGGAAAGACCTTCGCAAACCATTACCTGCAAGGCCTGCCGCCGTTTTCGCTGGAACAGTATAAATCCTGGCTGAACAAAATTGCCGCGATGGAAGAGGGTTTTGATGCGGCAAGTATCGGGAAGTGAAAAGCCGCCCTGTTGTGGCATGGGCTTCCAGCCCATACGCACGGCTTGGAATGACGTGCGACTCTGACATTTTGTCCGCTCTGTAGGCATCACGATCTAGCCTCACTTTTCGGTTGACAAAACTCCATCCATGTGCTGACAATAATCAATGATATATTAATTCTATATGGATGTTAAAGCGGACACACCTTCTACCCACGTCGCCCGGATCCGCAAGAAAAACATTTGAACAACCAATCAGGAGGTCAACATGGCAGCAGACGTAGAAATGGAAAACGCAAAAGTCGAGTCAACGGATTCAAAACAGAACCCGGCACCGGAGGTGGAATCAGAGCACGCCCCGGAGCAAGCGCCCCAGGACTCGCCCGGCATCTTCGGCAGGCCGGAGCCCCGCGTGGGATTCCTGACGGAATCGGCCTGTGACGTTTTGTATGCGCTGGGAGAGGACCCTGGTGATTACAACCGCATGATGAAAGCCCTTTGGGACGATCTGCAACCCCGCGAGGGTTTGGAGTCGCAGTTAGTGGAGCAGATCGGCGAAACATTCTGGCGCATGCAGCGCATCCGGCACATGCGCGACGGGATCGCCCAACGGGACATTCAAAGGCAAATGGATGGGGAAGGGATGGTCGTTACATTGCAAGCGTCCAAAGCCATTGAAGCGCTAAAGCCGTTTGAGCGGCTCGAAAAAGCGCTCACCCGCCGCGGCCAGCCTCCCACCGCGCAGGAAATCAACGAGTTCGCAGAGTCCGGCATGGGCGATCAGGGCCGAAAGGCAGAGCTTATTGAGCTCCTGAATTCGCTCGGTCAGGCAGGGAAGGACGGCCGCGCCGCCATCATGCGCAAAGCCCGCAGGCTGCTGCGGGCCATGATGGGACCCTTCGAGACTCTTGCCTGGCAGCACGCCCACCGAGTGGAAAGGTTGGAGTCTCCCGAGGGTTTGGCTGCGATGATGACTTTCGATCGCGACCCGAAGTCGGAACAGCTAAATCGGATGGAGGACTCCCTGTTGCGGCGCTTGTGGCGTCTTATCAATGCCTTAGAGAAGGTCAGGGCAGGCGCTCTGAAAAAAAGGCGCTGCCCGGAAGAGGAATGAAACAAAAAATAAGACGAACGAACCAGGAATGTGTATGAAAACAAAGGAACTGTGGCAAAATGCCACACAAAAATGCAGGTTTTTGGGCAACAATTTGTCGGCTTTTGCAGGGAATTACATAATTTTACCCTCACCGGGCCAAAGAAATCAGGGAAATTCCCGGTTTCGGGTGCGCGACGATTTGCGAGGTAGGCATTTTCCGAAACCGGCTCCTCGGTATAACGAATCTCCCGCAGTAGTCGGCAAGCCAGGTTGATTCACCCCTTGGTTTGACGAGCCGCCAAAATCGCGCTATTTTTTAATTGAGGATCGCTTAGACGATTCGTGCGGCCCCTCGGCGCAGGCCTATGGCGTTTACGATCCGCAACCTCAAAATTCGGGACCAGATTCTCCTTGTAACCCTCCCTCCGCTCTTCGTCTTACTTTGCGCCGTCGCCCTTTTCTTTTACGCCTATTGGAGCGCGATTA
>JASHSC010000106.1 GCA_030036915.1 Terriglobia bacterium | reverse complement strand
GTAAAAATCGCTCCACACAAATTGCGGGCCCCGGAGGGCATTGCGGCCCAAAGTGCCAAACTGGCAGTCGACGGCATTGTCACCCCCTGCGCAGGCCCCCGAACTCGGATCGACAGCAGAAACAAAGGCATTGGGATTCAGCCACTGCAGCGCGCCGGGTTGGGTAACACTGGGAATCGGCTGCTTGTGATAGAGAGGTACGCCCGGCACGACGCTGGCAAATTGCGGTCCGTTGCCCTGCACAATGCCGTTACCATTGGCAGAGTAAGGCGTGCTGACGACTGAAAAGGGCACTCCGCTGTGCCAGAAGGCAGTGCCGGAAACCTGCCAGTCGTTGAGAGCATGCCCGAGCACGCGGCTATGCATCCGTAGCGGAATCTTGTACACGTACTGCCCTGTCAGGTTACTGCGAATGTCGTAATCGCAAGGCCCGCGGTCGCGCGACAGCTCGCCGGGGAGAGGCGAAAGGATTCCGCCAGACGAGAATTGCAGAAAGCCGCCGTTCGATACCTCATCCACGCAACGGCTCAGAGTGTAATTGATCTGGCCTTGCAGGCCGTGGGCCATGCGGCGCTCCACAGTGAGCTGCATTCCGCTGTGATGGCTGCGCGCGCCGGTGGAGAGTTGTGTGACAGCGCCGAATCGCGGGTCAAGCGGTTGCAAATAGGGAAAAGGGGCAAAGCAGCCGGCGCAAACGGTCTGGTAACCATTCTCCTGAGTAAGGTAGGGCTGGTTGAGGGCGCGTGTTCCCACGTACTGGGCATGCAAATTGGTGGAGGTGCCGAACTGGTGCTCGACCCCGAGACTCCACTCCTCAAAGTAGGGGGCGCGCAGTTCGCCCTCCGGGGCTGCCGACAGCGCGACGGGGGGAAGGCAAGCTCCGGCGGCTTGCGGCGACGCGCACGAGAGTTCACCGGCAAGGAAACCGGAAGTGAACGCACGATTGGCGGCGACGGTTGCGTCAACCGCGCTGTTGGGCACTCCGGGCGCGATGCCTAGACCCCCCACGGTGCCCAGCAATCCACCCTGAAAGGTTTGCACGTAAGGTGGATTCATGCCAAGCGCGTCCGCAACGCTGCCCGGCAGGATATCGCTGAAAATGCCAAAGCCCACGCGGAGTACGGTGTGAGGCTGAAGTTGCCAGGCAAAGGCCGTGCGCGGCTGAAGAATGGAAATGGGGGTCGAGTAGAACAAATGGCAAAGGCCAGTCTGGATTGAGTCCTCAAGCGGCTCATTTACATTATGGGCGATGGCCTCGAATGCCCCGCTCAGGCGGGCAACCTGATGATGCGGGTTTAAGGGATCCGAATTCAACGAGCTGCGCAGGCCGTACGTCCAGGTGAGCTTCGGCTTCAGCTTCCAGGTGTCCTGTGCGTAAAGGTCGAGATTGAGAAAATTGAAGGGCTCGTTCCCTGCGACCGGAAAAGTTTTGCTGGCTGTAGAGGCGACGCCGTAAATGAATTGCGAGAGCGTCGTGTAGGTCACGGTCGGGACACTGCCCTCGCCGAAATCGTAGTCATTCAAGCGAAGGATGCGGACGTTGGTGCCAAAACGGAATTCATGCGGACCGTGACTCCATGTGAGGTTGTCATTGATAAAATAACGCGTGGCCCGTCGGCCTTGCAGCCACGTATTGTCGAGGCCCCCCAGGGTGGTGAACGGAGCGCCTGCTCCCTCACCCTGCAACACGATGGGAAAGGCCGCGAGGGTCTGCTGAAAATTGGCCGGAGCGAACAGGCTCTCATACCAGGAGAAGGCCGGATTGAAATAGTTCACCAGACTTTGCGAGAACACATGCGAGTGCCCCGCGGCAAAGGAGTACAGAGGCTGCGGCGAAAAGGCATCAAAGATGGAATTGATAGGGTCAGTATACGCGGCTTGCAAACCGGTGTCCGACTGAAAGCGGAACCAGACCATGTCTCTGCTGCTGAGATTGTAGTCCAGGCGGGCCGTTTGAACCTGCTCGTGATCGTCGCTGGAATGCGAGATGCTCTGCCGATTGGCGCAGCCGTTGCCATTGGGAGGCGAGCCGGCGGCCGTGCTTCCATCAAAATTGAAAGGGCAACCAAGCACGCTGAGCGGCGTGCCGCTGGTGTTGGTGTAGAGTGAAAACATGTTCTGGTAGAAGGCGACCAGCGCGGGTTGCGCCGGGTACACGGTGCCGGTAACGGAGTCAGCGCCCCCCAAGGGCAGTTGCTGAAGGACGTACTGCTGGAAGGCCGATGTGGGCACCGTGGCGGGCGTCACAATCGGCAGCGCAATGCGTACCCACTCGGTGTCAAAGAAGAAAAACAGCTTATCGCGCACGATGGGGCCGCCGAGACTGCCGCCAAAATGATTCACCGTCGAGCGGGGCTTGTGATTCCCCGGAGTGGCGTTGGTGAAGAAGTCGGCTGCATTCAGGCGCGAGCCGTTCCAGATTTCATAGAGATTGCCGTGAGAATGATTCGTGCCTGACTTGGTGACGTAATTCACTTGCGAGGCGCCGTATCGCCCCTGGTCGACGGAATAGGATAGCGTGTTGACGGTGACTTCGGAGATGGAGTTGAGGCCCAGCACCAAGTTTGTCGAGAGCCCGCTATTGAGATTGGTGAGCGGGTCATTCGTCTCCAGCCCATCAACAATGTAACCGTTGGAGAGTGCCGGCAGGCCGTTGAATTCCACATTGCCGTAGCCATTGCTGCTGCCGACAAAGTCGTTGCCGCTTCCCGCCGTGTTAATCAGGGCGCCGGTGGCGAATTGCAATGGATAGGTCATATCGCCGCCCGGATTGGGAAGGTTCTCGATGGCGGGCGCACTGAGGGTGGTGGAAGTGTTGGCGTTCTCGGGACTGATCAGCGGCGCCGCTCCCACGACTTCAATCGCTTGCTGAACTGAAGCCACCTGCATCACAAAATCCACGGTCTGTTTCTGCCCCAGGCCTGCTGATAGGTGGTCCGTCTTCTGAGTTTCAAAGCCCGACGCCTCCACCTCCACCGAATACAGTCCGGGGACCAGTTGCGGGAACCCGAACCGGCCGTCCGGGTCGGTCCGCACGGTTCGTTTGAGCCCCGTCTCGGCGTTCACAATGGTTACCGAGGCGCCGGGCAGCGAGGCGTGCGTCGCGTCTGTTACCCGCCCCACGATGGCGCTGGTGGTCTCCCCCTGCCCTTTGAGGTATGGCGAACCCTGGATTACGGTAGCTCCAAGAACCAGAACAAACATTTTCGTGCGGGCCATGATTTCACCTCTCAGGGCGCTGGACTGACGCCGAGAGATAGACCTTACTATGGATTCCCAACAATAGTAAACTATAGTTAATTTAAAGAAGGATGCCGATGTCAACTACAATTTGTTGCCAATGTTGGTAGAATCTGATAACTCTCTTGGCGAGTCGTTGGGGCACGAGCGGCACGGGCGATGTCCAGGCGCTGATAACTGCGTGGCATCAAAAGAAACGAAGGCAAATCGGTGAAACTCACAATTTCCAAAGAAGATTACCTAAAGGCCATTGCGGAGGCGGAGGCGGAGGAAGGCACCGTCATTGCCGCAACCATTGCCCGTTGGCTGTCCGTCACACCTCCCGCTGTAGCCCTCGCACTGCGCCGCCTGCGCCGGGACAAGTTGGTGGAAGTTGATCGCAAGGGGCGCATTGCATTGACCCCGGCGGGACGCGAGGTTTCCGACAAATTAAGGTTTCGCCATCACCTGGTTGAGCGAATGCTGCACGAAATGTTGGGGATGGAGTGGTACAAAGTGCACGATGAAGCGGAGCGTTTAGAGCATTCTATTTCCGACGACCTCGAACGCAAATTGATTGAGAAGCTTGGAACAAATCATGCCTGTCCGCACGGCAACCAGATTAATAAGAGCGTTGCCGAGAGGCATAAGCTCGGCTTTCGGTTGCTCTGGGAAGCGAACCCCGGATCATCCGTCAAGGTAGAAAGCATGTACGAACGAGATCGGCAACTGCTTGAGTACTTCGATGGCCTGGGTATCCGTCCGGGTGTCGAACTGACGGTATTAAAACGCAATTACGACGGCACCGTCTCCATCCGCCTGGGAAAGAATTCACTCAATCTGGGTGAGCCCGCCGCCAGGAGAGTCTGGGTCTCCCACGTATCAGGATAATCCGT
>JASHSC010000105.1 GCA_030036915.1 Terriglobia bacterium | reverse complement strand
GACGAAGGCGGAAAAACCTGCGGGAAGACGGTTGCGAAGACGCTGTAGATGTAGGCCGTGCCCGTTCCCAGGGCGATGAGCGTGAACATGTTCAATCTACGATTCGCCACGGAGGCCCAACCGCGCCGGAAAAACGGCCAGCCGCCCCAAAGGACGACGGGAGTGACAAGGAGCAATTCGATCCAGTTCTGCCCTCCGGGTTTGGTTCCGAAAAGAGATTTGCTCCCCAGCATTTCCACCATTGCCATGCCCACTAGCGGCACGGTAAGCGCCAGGCTGACCCAAAATCGTCTCGTCATCGCGAGCAATTCCGGATGCGTGTCATTACCTGGCGTCACGCTCAGCGGCTCAAGCGCCATGCCGCACTTAGGACAATGACCTGGACCGCGATGGCGAATTTCGGGGTCCATCGGGCAGGTGTATATTGCCGCCGGCTCACCGGCTTGCGTGGTTTCAGGTTCGACATCGGGTTTGGTAGCGGGCACGCTGATTGAAACGATCACTGGCGAAGATGCAAGATAAGCCTGTGGATCGGCTTTGAATCGTTCCAGGCAACCGTTGCCGCAAAAATAGAATTCCTGACCTTGGTGTGAATACGAGCCTGCGGCAGTTTCAGATTTCACTTCCATCCCGCATACGGGATCAGTCATCGGCGAGAGCTCCAAATCAATATTATGATGAACCATGCGAAGCCGACAAGACTCTGTTCCAATGGGAAAGCAGGCCACTTGCCTGAATTCGTGAACGGCTGACGGCAACGTGTGGAGGGCTGCGGCGCGCGTGCCCCAGCGTTTTGAGTTGACCGGGGATTCTTTCTTAGAATAACACTGGTGCCGGGTGGAATCATTAAGCGCGCGTGGGGATGCGCGCGCTACAGCCTACTTTCCGGTGAGGTTCAGAACGAATTGCTGAAGGCGGTCGTCATTCCAATCCGTGGCGCCAATGATTTTGTCCGCGAGTCTGCCGTGGCGGTCAAGGATGTAAGACTCCGGAAATTGGTAGGTGCCGTAGCGGCTGGAGAGGGCCTGATTGGGATCGCGTCCTACGAGGTAAGGGATTTTGTATTGCTGAACAAAATCCGTCAGGGCAGTCAAATCCTGATCCACGCTGATTCCCAGCACCACCACGCCATGGTCACGCATTTTTCCGGCGAACTGGACCAGGCTGGGCGTTTCCTCAACGCAAGGCGGGCACCACGTGGCCCAGAGGTTGACCACTACAACCTGCCCAAGATAATTCTTCAAATCCACCTCGCCCGAAGGAAGAGCCGGAACGGAGAAGTCCGGCGCCCGGTCGCCGAGGGCGACGGGATGCGGCGCGCGCTGCCGCAGGGTAAAATAACCGGAACCTGCGAGGATCACGATCAGCGCAGCGATTTTGAGGGCATTAGTTTTGTTCACGACAAAGAAGCTCAATTATAATCAAAGTTTGAAGCAGACGATATGCGCCTTGATGAAAGCGCCCGAGTTTCCGTAATCATTCCGGCTCGCAACGAGGAAGCAAACATCGCGCGCGTGGTCAGGTCGCTCGCGCGGCAGGAGGGCGTTGGGGAAATTATCGTCGTGGACGATCAATCAAGCGATCGGACGGCGGAGATTCTGGCCGGGCTGAAGTCTGAAGTCCCTCTGCTTCGCATCCTGCGCGTGGAGGAATTGCCGGAGGGTTGGGTGGGGAAGACGCACGCGGCGTCCGTGGGCGCGCGCGAAGCCGTGGGCGAGTGGCTGCTTTTCACCGACGCCGATACGGAACACCTGCCGGGCAGCTTGGCAGATCTCGTGCAGCGGGCCGAAGATGAGCGCGTCGACCTGCTTTCGATTTCACCGGGGCAGGAAACGCCCACGTGGTGGGAAAAATCCGTCATTCCCATGGTGTTCGTGAAGCTGGCGAGGCTGTTCCGATTCGAAGACGTGTCGGACCCCGAGTCACCGGCGGCCGCGGCCAATGGCCAGTACCTGTTGGTGCGCAGGGAAATTTACCAGCGGAGCGGGGGACACGAAGCGGTGAAGGTGGAAATTCTCGAGGACGTGGAGCTAGCGCGGAGAATCAAGCTGCTGGGCGGCAAGCTGCTCTTCCTACCCGGCGCCCGCTGGGTGCGGACCCGCATGTACCGGACGTTTGGCGAGATGTGGCAAGGCTGGACAAAAAATTTGTATCTGTTGTATCAGGGGAACACCGGCAAAATGCTGGCGTCAATGGCATCATTGTGGCTTCTGGACTTGCTCCCGGAGCTGGCTTTTGTGGCGAGCTGTGTGATGGTGGCATCCACCCGCGCCGGGAGGGTGCAGACTCTGTGTGCGGTGGGATTTTTCCTGTTGGCGGTCGTGCGACAATGGAATTATGGGAGCGCGCTGGTGGGTCTGGGGTTTGACTCCATCCTGACCAGTTACCAGCCGGTAGGAGCCGCGCTGCTCGGTGCCCTGCTGCTGAATTCGCTGCGCGTCCATCGCTCCACCTGCAACATCGAATGGAAAGGGCGTCATTACGCCGTGAAAGGGAAGGGATGATTTACGTCACACGCCGCGCGGAATTTTCCGCCTCGCACTTTTATCACAACCCCCAATTCTCCTCGGAGGAGAATCGGCGGGTCTTCGGCAAGTGCAGCAATCCGCTGGGGCACGGCCACAACTACATGCTGGAGGTTACGGTGGGCGGAGCCATCAACCCCGTCACGGGGATGGTTCTGGACTTGAAGGATTTAAAAACTCTCCTCGACCAGGAAGTGGTTCAGTTGATGGACCACAAATTCCTGAACAAGGAAGTTCCGGCGTTTGCCGCGAAGAATCCCACCACGGAAAACCTGGCGGTGGAGATCTGGAGCTTGCTGGCGTCGAAACTTGTTCAGGGCAAGCTGCATCGAATCAGGGTGTACGAGACGCCGGATTTATTTGTGGACTATTACGGAGACTGATGGTTTACCTGACGCGACGCTATCGATTTTCCGCCGGCCATCGCTTGCACAATGAAGCATTGGGCGCGGAGGAAAACCAGCGGATTTACGGG
>JASHSC010000104.1 GCA_030036915.1 Terriglobia bacterium | reverse complement strand
GGTAGCAAGCTACCGCACTCCAAACGCTTGACGCCCCTGGTGAGTCAAGTAAGTCCTTGCGCGAAGGAGAATAGCTGAATCATGAAGCCGCTCGATTGGGCCGTGATGCTCATCTATTCTCTCCTCGCACTCAGCATTGGAGTGTACTTCACGCGGCGGGCAAGCCGCGGCGTGGAAGGCTACTTTGTGGGAGGCCGTTCGCTTCCCTGGTGGGCCATCGGATTTTCAACCGTGGCCACCTTCACCTCCGCGGGCTCCGCCTCGGCCTTCACCATGCTGGTTTTTTCCGGCGGGCTGCTGGGAAATTGGTGGTGGTGGATTCCCTGGGCCATCTGGATGCCCCTGGTCGCCGTCATCTGGTCGAAGTTCTGGCGGCGCTTGAAGATTGTTTCCACCGCCGAGTTTGTTGAGGTGCGCTACGGCGGCCGCGCGGCGGGCGTTTTCCGCTCCGTGTCGGCGATTTATTTCAGCTTTGGCTGGGCCGTGGTGCTCATGGCCTACGTCACCGGCTGGCTGACGAAATCCCTGGGGCCGATTCTCGGGTGGCGCGGCAGCTCCATCATTCTTTTTGCCGCCACTTTGACCCTCGCCTACACCGCGCTCGGTGGCTTGCTGGGCGCCGTTTACTCGGAAGTTTTCCAGTTTGTCCTCTTCGTGATTTCGAATGCGGTATTCATTCCCGTCATCATCCACCGGCTGGGAGGCTTGGGGCGCATTTACGCCAATGTTGAGCACAACTACGGGGCATCATTTTTTAAAGCTACGCCACCGGGAGGTGATTTTACCAGCCTCACGCTGCTGGCGTTGGTTCTGCAAGGACTTTTTTTTGCCGCTTCGCCCGCCGGCGGCGAGGGTTTCACGGCCCAGAAGTTCATGGCCGCGAAAAATGAGTTTCACGCCCAGGTAGGGCAACTCTTCAACGCTTTTCTCTCGCTCGTCGTGCGCGTCATTCCCTTTTTCTTTCTGGGCATCATCGCGGCCAGCGTCATCCCGCGCGGCGCGATCGAGGGTGAGCGCATCTGGGGCGAGCTGGTTCGCCGCTTCGGCTTCGCCGGGCTCACCGGAATCCTGGTGGCCGGGGAATTTGCCGCTTATCAATCCGCCGTCAGCACCGAAATGAATTGGGGAGCGTCGTATCTGATCAATGACCTCTACAAGCGACTGATCAAAAAGGACGCCAGTGAGCAGCATTACGTTTGGGCGGGCCGCGCGGCGACGGTCATTCTGCTGGTGCTGGCCTTGCTCATCGGCGGCCTGATGGTGAACGGCATGATGGCGTGGTTCCTGTTCATCAACAACGTCATGATCGCCTTCATTCTGCCGCTCGCCTGGCTGCGGTTTTTCTGGTGGCGATTGAATATCTGGGGGGAAATTGCCGCGCTCGCCGGCGGCCTGCCCTTGAGTTACCTGATCTGGTTTCCGCTGGGGTTCGCGCACCGGCCTTTTTGGCAGGGCTTTCTGCTGCTTTTTGTTTCCGGCTGGATCACCATTGTCACCGTCACCCTGCTTACGCCTCCGGAGAAACAGGAAACCCTGGAAAAGTTTTATCGGGCCTGCCGGCCGCCGGGATTTTGGGGTAAGGTGACGAAGTCGCTGGGGGTCGAGGAGCGCCACCAGGTGCGCCGCGAACTTTTGAGCGATGTTTGGGAATGCGCGCTGGGCGTGACGTTTTGCACCGGAAGCGTGGCCCTCACGGCAAGCCTCTTCGCGCGCCACTGGCTGGCCAGCCTCGTGTGGCTCGCGGTGGCATCAGTAACCTTCGGGATTTTCATCCGCCGCTGGTACGAAAAGGGAGTCTTCCGGTCGCTTCAGGATTAATCGCTAACCGTTTGTCCCTCGTTTTCCTATAATGGGGCGTCGCATTCCTCAAAAGTGATAACATAAGGATTAACAAATAGCGATTCCTACGGATCTTCCGATCAGAGGATAGTCGTATTAGATACCCAATAGTCGTAGCGGCATTTTTGCTTGCGTCAGGAATCGCCGAAAAAATTAAGGTTAGAAAGCCCGGCTGCTGCAGGTGGCGGAGATCCATGAGAAGCGGCTCGCGCCCGCTTTCAGCGAGAATATTCTTGAAGAAACCCACAGCCCGCGCAACAATCTCGCTATGTCGCGACGGGCAGACAAAGCGCGAAAGCGGCGCGCGGCAAGACCAGAAATGCGTGGGCCCGAAATACGCGAGCCAGGCGCGGATCTGACGGCTTCTCCAGCGCCCCCGCGGCAAGCGGGGCATCGGTTGTGGCATTTCGTTGAGCACCCGTTATTGCTGGCGGCGCTGGGGACTGCCGGAGCAGCCGTTGGCGTGATGCGATGGACGCCTGTCCTGCTGGTTTGCGAGGTCTGCATCCTGCTGGCCCTGCACCGGTCGAAGGTCCTGCGCGGGCAGGGAAGATTCTTCGCGGTCACCACCTACCTGATCGTGTTTCTAGTCTCGACGCCTCTACTCCTGGGCGTGGGAATCCTGCTGAAGGAACCAGCATCGTTAAGCCGGCAAATCGCATCTGGCGGCAAACCGCAAAACAGCGCTCCCAGTGTTCCTGCCTCTAATCCCATTCCTCCGCCGGGAGGTTTGTTCATTCTCCCGGGATCCATTCCGACGGAAGCTTCCCCGGCTGCCGGAAGCGCCAGCCCTGCGCCGCCCGATGATCAACCGCCGCCCGCAGCGAATAGTTCGGCGAATACTATTGAGGCGACGATGATGAAGGAGATGCGCGAGCGGCTGACTCGAGATGCGGGTGACCCCCAGAAAATTAGCGTGGACGTGCAGTGGATGCGCGACCAGTTTGAGGCGGGATGGGCGCAAGAACCCCCGGCACAGACTAGGAAATATCGCGAAGAGACTGAGGAGACCGCCCGCATGATCCTGTCGAACGCGTCTAATCGCCCGGCGCTACTTTCGCTTATACCACACATCACAATCGATAAGTAAAGTCGCCGATGAGGAGACACCATTTAGAGCGCCACCGCGTTCTGCCGGATATACTGTTCAAGCACAGACTCCGCCGGGCCGATGTAGTGGAACGCCTCCGCCCATTCCAGCCCGTATTTGCGGCCTACCGCGCGGTCTGACGGCACGCCTCGCTGATACTCCGAGTCGATGTCCAGAACGATGTTTTTGATGTAGGCGCGATTGGCGGAATCATCATTGTCCCCGAGGATTGGCAGTCGAAGTTTTTGCTCGGCTAGCCGTTCACGAAGTCGCGCGCCATGGTCGCCCGCAGCTCCCTGCGCTTTGTTGGCGAGGTTGGCTTCCACCTTCCGGTCGATCCACGGCGCAATATCTACCACGCGATTCACGCGTTGCGGCCCTCGGGCGAAATAATATTTCTCCTTCACTGCGTGCGGCCGCAAGCCAGCATCAAGTTGCTCCGGGTAATCCTTCTCCATACCCGCGATCCAGCACGCCGCCTCCACCATTTGCGCCGTGACGTAGTGGTCGGGATTTTCCTCGTACGCGCCCCAGGGGTCGTAAGAGACCACCGTGTCCACTTTCATCAGCCGGAAGATGAGGATGAGCCGCTCGCGGATTTCCAATCGCGAATCGCCGTCCATTTCGTGATTGGTGTATTGCAGGTTAAAAACTTTGCCGAGACCAAGCGCCTTTGCGACCGCGGCATTGTCCTTCTCGTTGCTCAGTTCTCCCTCCGCCACCGTGCCGCCGCCGGTTTTATCGTCATTGGTCATGCGAATCAGACATCCCGAATAGCCTTCGCTGATGAGCTTGGCCACGGTCCCCGCCGCAAAGAAGGGAATGTCATCGGCATGGGGCTGAATTGCCGCCAGAACTTTGCCGGAGTGGGGCTGCCCGGTGGCGGGGCGCTCAATTACCACTTCGCCGGCTTGCATTGGCGGGGCATCGCGCGCAGAAGGCTCCTGTCGCGCCCAGCCCTGCCGCGGAAATCCCCACGCGGCGCCTCCCGCAAATACTCCACTCACAAATTTCCGGCGTTGCATGTTTCCCCCTTGCTGTATTCTGAGAATCTACCCTCCGGATGGCGAATTCCAACTCAGCGGCGGGCTCAACAGCTCTGGAGCGAGTTCCTTCCACCACGCTTCCAGTTCTTCCCGATCTTTCGCGTCCAGCGCTTCGCCCGCCACGCCGCGGACCTTGGCCGAGGTGAAGATTCCACGGCGCACCAGGACTTCCTTGGCGAACGCCACGCCATAAATCCCTTCCAGGTTGATCATGGGCAGCAGCTTGGCAAAAATCCCCCGCGCCTCTTCCATCCTATTTTGTATTGCCAGGGAGCAGATTTTCACATCGGCTTCGATGAATTCGCACGCAGGCATGGTGCCGTTTGCTCCGTGCGCAAACTCATCCAGAAAATTCCTCCCGCCATTGCCCGAGAAGATGCCCTTCATCACGCCCGAGCGCGTGTATTCTCCGATGCGGTGTGCCACCGGCGCGACTTCTTCCTTGACGTATCCGAATTGGGGATTTTCACGCGCCAGCCCGATGACAAAATCCACGGGAAGCGCCGTTCCCCAGGGCGGACCGCTGTTCTGAATGAAGACGGGAAGGGGAACGGCCTGCGCCAGTGCCTGATAATAGTCTCGCGAAGCCTCCAGAGTTTGCGCTCCGGTGTACGGCGGCAGGGAAATCACGGCCCTTGCGCCGTGGCTTTGCGCGTGCCGGGCGAAATCGATCGCCAAACCCCTTTCCGGAGCCTGCACGCCGATCACCACCGGCGCGCGGCCCGCCGTGGTTCGCAGAATGACCTCCGCTCCCCGGCGGCGTTCGCCCTCGGAGAGGTGGTTGAACTCCGCGAAAAGCTGCGGCCACACCATTCCCTGCACGCCAGCGCGAACGCAGAAATTCACCTCGCGCTGGAGGTCGTCCCAAACGATTTCATCGGCCGGATCGAACGGTGTGGACAGGATGGCAAAGATACCGGAGAACTTGTTGGCTGCGTCCGCACGCGCAGAGGCGCTGCTGACGCCTGAAAACGCCGGCCCAAATTCAGCGGCGCGCAATAAATTCCCCGAGGCAGCAATGGTTCCTCCCGCCGCTAGAGCGAGCGTGCCGCGCAAGAGGAAATTTCGCCGGGAACAGGACGGCTTCCAAAGCGCTTCGTTCCGGTTTGAAAATTGACGAGGCATTCGGTCCTCAGGCGGTGATGCAACAGCCTGTAAGCGAGAATTCATCGCCGCGAGATGTTGCAACAAGCGGACCCGGGTTCTGTATTGTGGAACATATGCAGTTCCACAATTCTGGGCGCTGAAAAAATACCATTGGTGCGTCGGTTGTGTCTCAGTTAAATTTGGGTGTGTGCTCTTCAATGGAGTGAATGCTGCTCGGCATTTTCATTCCAGGGGCACTAGCGCCAAGAAAGGCAGTTATTTGACTTTTTGCGAGGGTTTCTATGGGCATCTTTTCCTCTTCCCGGCGGACGTTTTTGGGCGCCGCGGCTATTCTAACAGGTGCAACGCACGCGGCGGTGGCGGGTGCACGGGTCTCCGGTGGGGACCAAGCTGAAACCCAGATCGGGGGCCAAACGGTGGGACAGTCTGAAAACTCGCCCAACATCTACCAGCGCCTGGGCGTCCGCACGCGCATCAACGCCAAGGGGACTTTCACTTACCTCACCGGGTCGCTGATTTTCCCGGAGGTCGCGCAGGCGATGGAGGAAGCGGCGCAGCACTACGTTTACATCGAGGAGCTTCAACAAAAAGCCGGCGAAAGGATTGCGCAGTTGCTGGGCGTCGAGGCGGCGATGGTGACTTCGGGGGCGGCGGCGGCCATCATGCTGGGCACTTCCGCGTGCCTGACGGGGATGGACGCGACAAAAGTTTCGCAACTGCCCAACCTCACAGGGTTGAAGAGCGAGGTGCTGATCCAGAAATCGCATCGGAATTCTTTCGACCACGCGATTCGCAATACCGGCGTGCGCCTGGTGGAAGTTGAAAGCCACGACGACCTGGAAAATGCCTTCAGCGAAAAAACCGCCATGATGTACTTTCTCAACGCAGCGCAGTACAAGGGGCGAATCATGCTGGACGAGTGGGTGGCGGCCGGAAAAAAGCACGGAGTCCCCACTTTCAATGACGCCGCGGCCGATGTCCCGCCGGTTGAGCATTTGAGCGAATATACCCGGCGGGGATTTGACCTTGTGGCCTTCAGCGGAGGCAAGGGGCTGCGCGGGCCGCAGTGCGCCGGCTTGATGCTGGGCCGCAAGGACCTGATTGACGCGGCGCTGCTGAACAATAATCCCCACGAAGATGCCATCGGCCGCCCCTGCAAAGTGGGCAAGGAGGAAATTGCCGGCATGCTGGCCGCCGTGGAACGCTATCTCCAAATTGATCACGATGCCGAATGGCGCGATTGGGAGCGAAGGCTGGACGCCATGGCCGCCGTCCTGGACTCCATTCCGGGCGTCACCACCGGGCGCTTCGTCCCCGACGTCGCCAATCACGTTCCGCACCTCTACGTCCGTTGGGATGAGCGGAAGCTGGGCATCAGCCGCGAACAGTGCGGCAAGGAATTGCAAGACGGCGAGCCTAGCATCGAAGTGCTGGTGGACCAATATCCCCAAGGACTCGCTTTGACCCCGTTCATGATGAAGCCCGAGGAAGATCAGATTGTGGTGGAAAGAATCAAGACAATTTTGACTTCCGCACAAGTCAAGAGCGAGTGACTTCATTGCGCGGCTTGACGAGAGCCGCGAAGCGGATATAATCGCAACTGGGCAAAAACTTCATACCGAAAATATTATTCCCTTGTCAGAGGCCACCGGAAGCTTAGGGTTCAAGGGCGCGGCCTGCATTCCGCCAGTCGTGAGAAACCGTGGGTGCCGACGTGATGGGGAAACCCATAAGCAGGAAGCTCGGGTTCATCGTCATTGCCGTTGTTCTCGCCGCGCTTCTGTTCGCGCACAAACATGTCGCCCGGCTCTGGGCCGCTCAGGGAGGGCTGGGGAAGCGAGTGCTCATCACTCAGCCAATTGACGAATCGCACCTCGTCACGCTGCATGGCAATGTCCGTCCTGAAGCAAAGGTTCCTGAATACGACCACGGCCGCGTGGAAGATGACTTCCCGATGGATTACATGCTGCTGCAATTGAAGCGGCCGGCCGAACTTGAGCAGGCGTTCGAGCAATACATCAATTCCCTCACCGATAAGTCTTCACCCAATTTCCATCAATGGCTCACAGCTGCCCAGCAGGGCCAGGAATACGGCCTTGCGCAGCAGGATATTGACACCCTGACCGGCTGGTTAATGTCGCACGGCTTCACCGTCAATCAGGTTTACGCGAATACGATGGTGATCGCCTTCTCCGGCACCGCAGGCGAGGTGGCTGATGCCTTCCACACGCAGATTCGTTATCTGGAAGTCAACGGCGAGCGCCATTTTGCCAACGTAAGCGAGCTGCGGATTCCGCAAGCGCTCGCGCCCGCCGTGGTGGGCGTGGTTTCAATGCACAATTTCAAAGCGGATTCCATGATTCTGCCGCGCACGCTCTATAGCTTTCCGGGGTGCGCATACAATTGCTACGCCTTGGCGCCGGGGGATTTCGAAACCATCTATAACCTGGTTCCCCTTTTCCGCCTCGGATACTTGGGGCAGAATCAAACGATCGGCATCGTTGAGGACAGCGATACTTATAGCAACGACGTGAGCAATTACCGCACAACCTTTGGCCTGATTTCGCCGAAATACACGGGAACCGTAACGACGAATCACCCCGGCACAGGGTGCAGTGATCCCGGCACCAACTCGGCCGATGGTGAAGCGGACCTGGACGCGGAAGTGGCCAGTGCCATGGCTCCTGACGCGAGCATCGTGATGGAGGTCTGCGAGGATACTTCCACCTTTGGCGGTCTGATTGCCATTCAGAACCTCCTCAGCGGCGGCAGCCCGCCCGCGATCCTCAGCATGAGTTACGGCGTGTGCGAAGCCGTTTCGGGCGCCGCCGAAAACAATTCCTTCTACTCGGCGTTTCAATCCGCGGCGGCGATGGGCGTCTCGGTTTTTGTTTCCGCAGGGGATAATGGCGCATCCGGCTGCACGGAGGCTGAAGGCGATGCCGATTACTCCGAATATGGAATCGGCGTCACCGGATGGGGCGAGACGCCCTATAACGTCACTGTGGGCGGGACAGACTTTGAGGATTATTACAACGCCACCGAGCCGGCCAATGGCGGTCTTCCAGAAAGCACCTATTGGCTCGCCACAAACAATCCCATCCAGAGCTCCGCCTTGTCCTACATGCCCGAAATTCCCTGGAATGATTCCTGCGCAAGTTACCTGGTCTACAATTTTGCGGGGAGCTCCGCCCCCTATGGTTCCAGCGGCTACTGTTCCAGCACCAGCGTCCTCAGCACGGCGGCGGCAGGGGGCGGACCCAGCGCCTGCGCCACGGGTGGAGGCGGAACCAATCAGTCCACCGATGGGGAAGTGGACGGCACTTGCACCGGGTATCCCAAACCTTCCTGGCAATCCGGCATTTTTGGAAATCCCGCCGACGGAGTGCGCGATGTCCCTGACGTTTCCCTCTTCGCCTCGAATGGCATCTGGGGGCACTACGTCATTGTTTGCTTCTCGGATACCTCAAACGATGGATCCTCCTGCGCGGGAGCGCCCAGCACCTGGGCCGGATTCGGCGGCACGTCCGTCGCTGCGCCTCTCATGGCGGGAATCCAGGCGCTGGTGAATCAGAAATCAGGCACGGCGTGGCAGGGATTGTCCCCCCGCAACGGGAATCCCGACCCGATTTACTATCAGATCGCCAAGGCGGAGTTTGGTTCGAGCGGCAACAGCGCCTGCTATTCCGTGAATCAGCCGCCGCGCCACGGCCTGGCCAGCGCCTGCACCTTCTACGACATCACGCAGGGCGACACGGACGTCGATTGCAGGTACAACACCGGGTCAACCCACGTCGTGGGTTGCTATCGGCCCAGCGGCACTTACGGAGTAATCAGCACGCAAGCGTTGACAACCAGCACCGTAACCGCAGCCGGCTCCGGATATGGGTCCGATACCTCATGTGTTATCGGTGCTCCCAGTAATCTCAGCCCATACCTCAATCCCTCCGGCGGAACAATTTGGGCGGGTGGAACTCCGGCCACGTGCACCGTCACAATTTCGGAAGGAACCGTCACTGCCGTGACCCTTTCAACGGCCGGCCAGGGTTATGCAGGAGGCGCGAGTTGTACCATCACAGGCGGAGGCTTCGGGGCCACGTGTTCATTCTCACCGTCCGTGGGGACGGCTGCGTCGGCCTACCAACCTGCCTATGGCGCCACTCCCGGCTGGGATTTTGCCACGGGCATTGGCTCGGTCAACGCGTACAATCTGGTGTTCAACAGCGCCTGGTGAGAATGTAGCGAGTCCCTAACATGCGAAAGCCACGAGAATTCCGAAATCAAGTTATTTTCGCTCTCACTGCCCTGGCGATGGTGCTGGGGTTGGCCCGTTTTTCATGGAGCCAGGAAGGCAAGTCTGCCGAGAGCTCGAACTTAAACCAGAATTCCTCCGCCAATCACACCGATGGCGTGCCTTTTGATTGGAGTTATCACCACGTAACCTTTTCTCCGCCCGGCACTGCCGACGAGGCCTTGAGGAACGGCACGTATGAGCGTTGGTTGACCATTACCAGCGACACTCGTTATGAATTGCAGCAGCGCAGGCGTGGCGGAGGCGGGCCGGTGCCGCCATTTGCTTCACCCTCTCAGTCCAATGATGAAGACCAAGGGTGCAGCGAAAAGCCCGAACCGGACAAGGAGCCCGTTCAGTCGGAAAAGTTGCCCCATGGATTGATCCGCGCTCTGATCCCCTCGCCCTCCGGCGACAGTCACGAACCTTCGCGAGATGATGCTTGCTCGCTCCCTTCAGATAAGGACAATCGCTTCCAAAGGGATTGGAGCGAGGACCTGGGGAACAACGGAACGACGGGCCTGGGGAATTATCCCGCCACCTTCACCAGCACTTCCGCGAGTTGCTCTTCGGACTTTGCTGTGTACAGCACCGGGTTGCCGGGCTCTTCCTCGCAAGCCAGCATTATTGCTTACAACGAACTTTATAGCGGTTGCACGTCGCGCCCCTCGGTTTATTGGGCTTTCAACACGGGTGGGACGGTTCAGACATCCGTGGTTCTCTCACTCGATGGCACCCAGGTGGCCATGGTTCAAAGTGTGCCTTATCCTGTTGCCGCCACCGGGACCGCAACCGCCAATACCGGTTTCGTTCCGACGGCAGGCACGACCATCACCATTGGCGGAACCACCTACACGTGGGAGACGACGAAATCCATTTCCACGCCTAATCAAATGTCCACGAGCGGCATAACGCTGGAATCCGAAGTCGCTCAAACTCTCTACGCCGCGCTCACCGGCAGCCGCAGCAACTGCCCATCCTCGAACAGCTCGTGCATCTATAACATGCAGGCGGCAAATTCCGGCGTTACGGCGTCATTTGCGGGCGAGGTGGTGACGGTCTCCGCCACGTGTGGAGTGGGGACGTGTGGGAACAGCGTCGTATTCACACAGAGTGGTGCGACGGGCATGACGTTGTCTCCCTCATCGGGAACGCTCGGCGGCGGCTCGGGAACGCCCGGCGTGGGCGGGGCAACGCTGGTGCTGGTGCGGCCGGCGGCGGGCGGTTCACCCACCAGCCCTGTCGCGCCCAACCTCGTTTCGCTGGCCTCTTACCGTACTTGCACCACACCTTGCATGACGACAATCCAATTGAGCGGCAGCCTGATTTCCACAACCACTGCCCCGAGCGACACCTACTCCTCGCCCTTTTATGATTTCGGTGATGACATCCTTTATGTGGGTGATGACAGCGGCGGCCTGCACAAATTCACCGGCGTATTCTCCGGCACCCCGGCGGAGGCCACCACCGGCGGCTGGCCGGTGGCGGTGAACCTCGATGCGTCGCTCGCCAGCCCGGTTTATGATTCGGTGAGCGGAAACATTTTTGTTGGCGATTACCTGTCGAATTCCTCTTCCGGCTGCGAGCCCGGAGTCGATTCGGCCGAAGGCCCGTGCGGTTTCCTTTATTCAATCGATGCCGCAACGCCAACGCCGGTGAAGTCCGCCCAGTTGGACTACAACCTGGGGATCTACGATGGTCCACTCGTGGATTCGAGCGCCGGCCAGGTTTACGCCTTCATCGGCGCGGACGATTCCACGAATTGTTCGGGCAATCCCTGCGCTGCCGTCTACCAACTTTCCGTGAATTTCACCTCGGGCACCATGGGCACGGAAGCGACCATCGGGGCGGGGTACGAGTTCGTGATGTCGGGTAGTTTCGATAATCAATACTTCACTTCCGCCAGCCCCTCCAGCCCCACGGGACACCTTTACGTTGTGGGCGGAACGGGCGCGGAAAACAACACGCTCTACGCTGTCAGCATCACCGGCAATGTGATGACTTCGGGCGCCGCCACTGCCGGCCCGGTGCTGGCCACAAATTACGCCGATGACTTGTACGGCGCAGGGCTGCCGGTTACGGAGTTCTGCAACAACGGGAGCAACCCCTGCACGGCCACGCAGGGCACCGATTACATCTTCCTGGG
>JASHSC010000103.1 GCA_030036915.1 Terriglobia bacterium | reverse complement strand
GGAGTGATGAGCCCGCTCAGTCCCACCATGTCAGCATTCTGATCGCGCGCGGTTTTCAAAATTTTCTCGCACGGAACCATCACGCCCAGGTCAATGATCTCGTAATTGTTGCAGCCCAGCACCACGCCCACAATGTTTTTGCCGATGTCGTGCACGTCGCCTTTCACCGTGGCCATCACGATGCGGCCTTCGGCGCGAGACTTGGCGCCGGCCTGCTTCTCGGCTTCCATGAAGGGAAGCAGATAGGCCACGGCCTTCTTCATCACGCGCGCGCTCTTCACCACCTGGGGCAGAAACATTTTGCCCGAGCCGAACAGGTCGCCCACCACGCCCATTCCGTCCATCAGCGGGCCTTCGATCACGCTCAGCGGCCGGCCGAACTTCTGCCGCGCCTCCTCCGTGTCCGCCTCAATGAAGTCAGTGATGCCCTTCACCAGGGCGTGCTTCAGGCGCTCTTCCACGCTGCCCTTGCGCCACTCCTCTTCCTGCGCCTCCACTCGTCCGCCCTGTTTTACCGATTCCGAAAAGGCCAGCAGGCGCTCGGTGGCGTCCGCGCGGCGATTCAGCAGAACGTCTTCCACGAGCTCCAGCAGATCGCGCGGCAATTCTTCGTAAACGGCAAGCTGGCCGGCGTTCACAATTCCCATATCCATGCCGGCGCGAATGGCGTGGTAGAGAAACGCCGAGTGCATGGCCTCGCGGATGGGATTGTTGCCGCGAAACGAAAACGAAATGTTGCTGACCCCGCCGCTCACCTTGCAGTGGGGAAGCGTGGCCTTGATTTGGCGCGTGGCCTCAATGTAGCTCACCGCGTAATTTCGATGCTCTTCGATGCCCGTGGCCACGGTGAGGACGTTCGGGTCAAAAATAATGTCGCAGGGGTCCACGCCCACTTCTTCGGTCAGAATGCGGTAGGCGCGCGTGCAGATTTCCACGCGCCGCCCGGTGTTATCCGCCTGGCCGGCTTCGTCAAACGCCATCACCACCATGCCGGCGCCGTAACGCTTGATGAGGCGCGCGCGCTCCTTGAAGACCTCTTCGCCTTCTTTAAGGCTCAGCGAGTTCACGATGCCTTTGCCCTGAATACACTTCAGCCCGGCTTCGATGACGCTCCACTTGGAGCTGTCGATCATGATGGGCACGCGCGCAATGTCCGGCTCCGAAGCGATGAAATTAAGGAACGTGGTCATGGCCTGCTCGGAATCGAGCATGGCTTCGTCCATGTTCACGTCGATGATCTGCGCGCCGCCCACCACCTGCTGCTTGGCAACGCTCAAGCCTTCTTCAAACTGCCCGCCCAAAATCAGCTTGGCAAATTTGGGCGAGCCGGTGACGTTGGTGCGCTCGCCGATGTTCACAAAGTTGGTTTCCGGCCGAATCACCAGCGGTTCCAGCCCGCTGAAGCGCGAAAAGCGCTCGACTTTGGGCGGCACGCGGGGAGGGAAGTCCTTCACCGCCTCGGCAATCGCCCGAATGTGCGCGGGAGTTGACCCGCAGCACCCTCCCACGATGTTCACGAAGCCGCTCGAGGCGAAATCTCGCAACTGTTCCGCCATGATTTCCGGAGTCTGGTCAAATCCACCGAAGGCGTTGGGCAGACCGGCGTTGGGATAGCAGCTCGTGAAAATCGGCGCGAGGCGCGAAAGTTCCTCGATGTGCGGCCTCATCTGTTTCGCCCCGAGCGAGCAATTGATTCCCACGCTCAGCAGCGGCGCGTGGGAAACGGAGTTCCAGAACGCTTCGATGGTCTGCCCGGAAAGCGTGCGCCCGCTCAGGTCAATGATGGTTACGGAGGCCATGAGCGGCAGCCGCTTGCCCTTCTCCTCAAAGAATTGCTGCGCGGCGAAAAGCCCGGCCTTGCCGTTCAGCGTATCAAAAATGGTTTCTACCAGGATCAGGTCCACTCCGCCGTCAACCAAGCCGCGGATTTGCTCGTAGTAAGCGTCGCGCAATTGATCGAAGGTCACAGCTCGCGCAGCCGGACTCGAAATATCCTGTGAGGCCGAGGCCGTGCGACTGGTCGGGCCGAGCGAACCTGCCACCCAGCAGCGTCGCCCGGGATTTTCGGCCATGAACTTGTCGGCGGCGCGACGAGCCACCTGCGCTCCGGCCCGATTCAAGTCAAGGATATGGCCATCAAGGCCATAGTCTTTCATGGAGATGGCGGTGGAATTGAAAGTATTGGTTTCAATGATATCCGCGCCTGCAGCGAGGTATTGCCGGTGGATTCCCTCAATGATGGCCGGTTGAGTGATGTTCAAAACATCGTTGCACTGGTGCAGGGGGCGCGAGTGGCGGGCAAATTCCTCGCCGCGAAATTCGGCCTCGCCCAGCTTGTGAGTTTGGATCATCGTGCCCATGGCGCCGTCGATGATCACAATCCGGCGTTCGAGCGCCGCCACGAGCGAATGGGGGGTGGGACTTTCGTCCATAATCTTGAAGGATGCTTCCTCCTACGCTACCGGTTCGATGCGCCCGGCAAGCGCTTTCATTTCTGGCAAGTGCGCCGGCTATTCCAATGTCCCATGTCAGCCTTGCACTTCATAGTACCATGCCTATCCAAATCGGGCGCGGGCAACCATCGTGCACTTCAGGATATATGTGGCCCTGGCGCTATTGGTTATGCTTGCAGTGGCCGTCTCCATGCGGTCTACGGCTCTACATAACCACCTGTCTTTTCATAGACATCGTGGGTTCCGCGAAATAAGTGTCTTTGTTATCATCAATATCGTGGGTTCAATCAAAACCCAAAAATAAAGTGGCTTGTTTTCATAAACATCGTGGGTTCAATCTGCATAATTTGATTCCCACCGCCGAACATGTCCAAATAACTAACTCCTGAAATCTCATATGGATACAACGTTGACATTTCGTCCATTTAGCCTTCAACCGCTTTTGTTATCAAGTATATCGCAGGTTCAGCCGTGCTTTGTGGCCTAAGCTTTGGTGCTCGCATGCAGCCCTTTGATCTCATCGTAACGACCGACTGCGCGACTTGGGCGGCATTTTCGGTCAAACATCACCCCGCCCGAAATCCCATTATAGACAATCGGAGCGATGTTAACCTATTAGTATATTATTGTCAAGTTGTCATAAGAGGATTTACCCTCAGAATCGCCGGCAGAAGGCGCGGATGGCAGTGCGCGGCGATGGAGAGCAATCGACCTTAGCCGGGATTATTCATGAATATCCTGTAGCAATGGTAGGGGAAAAGAGTTTCTCACAGAGTCCGCCGAGTCAAGGCACAGAGGGCACGGAGAACTTCTCTGTGTACTCTGCGAGCCAATGGTCCGGTGATTCCGTCGGCTAACGACTCCGTGAACTCTGTGTGAACCTTACTTCGGTCCGTTTTGTCTCTCATTTTCGTGAATAATCCGGGTTAGATCAGTGCCCGCTCGACCCTGCGGGAATAATGGGCAGCACAATCTGCGAAGGCCGCGGGCCGTCGTGATAAATCGTGTTCACGGCGATAGCCCAGCGCCGATTGTTGTTCAGCGGCTCGCCGGTGTTGGGATTCACGTCGAAGCGGGGAAAGTTGCTGCTGGAAATGTCCAACCGAATGCGGTGGTCCTTTTGAAAGACCAGTGAGGTGGGGTACATCTCGATGGTGAAGGGATAGACTTCGCCCGGAGTCATCATCGTCGCGTGTTCGAGCGAGTTGCGGTAGCGTGCGCGCACGATGCTGTCACCGATATTTAGATCGACGCCGGCCGGGAAGTCGTGATTGGGGGGATAGACGTCGATGAGCTTGGCGGTGAAGTCGGTATCCGGAGCACTTGACGAGGCCCAGAGCTTGACGATGAGGCGGCCCGTGACCTCCACGTCCTGCTGCAAGGGCTCAG
>JASHSC010000102.1 GCA_030036915.1 Terriglobia bacterium | reverse complement strand
TTGGTTCGCATGGGCCTGGAGGGCGCCGCATGTACGGAATATAAATTTGAGCGCGGGGAAGTGACGTCGCGCGAAGGTTACTCGCGCCGTATTGAGGATCGGCTGGCGCGAAAAAAGAAGATGGCGGGGCAACCGGCTGCCCAAAGCGCTGCTTCCAACCAAGTGTGTTGACTTCTCGCCTTACCTGAAGCGTGAGGGAGCAAGTTCAATATCAACTTTCCCGCTGCTGCTGCCGCCGCTGTGCCGATGTTCGTTGACGGTCCCTGACGCGCTTCCTATAATGGCTGACGGCAAGCAGAATCGCGCAATGATCAGAAGAATTCTCAAAATCGCATTTTTGCTGTCCATCGTTTCCGGATGGGCCCTTGCGCAGCAGCCCACACCCGCCGCCGCTGCGGGCAAGGAGCAGTCCGCCGGCACGCCTTCGAGCACCACGCAAGCCACCTCTTTTACAAAATCCACCCAGCCGACCCTTACGACCTCCACCATCAAAGTTCCAGTTTATTACGTTGACGTCCCCCTGACGGTAATCGACAAGAAGGGGCGCATGGTCATCATGATGACCAAGGACGAATTCAATCTCTACGAAGACGGCAAGCCGCAGACGATCACGTACTTCAGCCGCGAAACCGACCTTGCCATGCGTATTGGCCTGTTGATTGATACGAGCAACAGTATTCGCGACCGCTTTCGCTTCGAACAACAGGCGGCCATTGATTTCCTCACCGACACCATTCGCAGGGGAAAGGACCAGGCGTTCGTTCTGAGCTTCGATGTCGCGCCCTTGATCAACCAGGATTACACGGACAATGTCGAGAAGCTTGCCAACGCCATTCGCGCATTGCAGCCGGGAGGGGTCACCAGTCTTTACGATGCGATATTTCTTGCCTGTCGGGACAAGCTCTACTTTTTCCCGCCTCCCGAGCCTTACCTTCGCAAAGTGATGATCCTGATCAGCGATGGTGAGGACAACCACAGCGAGCATACGCGCGAAGAAGCTCTGGCCATGGCGCAGCGCGCGGGAGTGACCATTTTTGCAATCAGCACCAATCGCAGCGGCGCCGAGGAGCGCGGCGACAAAGTGCTCAAGCGGCTGGCACAGGAAACCGGTGGGCGGGCCTTCTTCCCGTTTGAGGCGAGCGACCTTGGGGCGGATTTTCGAGCAATCGCGAGCGACCTGCGGACGCAATTTCTGATTGACTACGTTTCCACGAACACCGCCCGCGATGGGACCTATCGCGCCATTTCCGTTGTGCCCAACGATAAGACTCTAACCGTTCGCGCCAAAACGGGTTACTTCGCGCCTTCCCAGTAAGTCTTTCTCAACCAATGGGAGCGTAATATCCGCGCCGGGCATCGACCTTGGCGTTCGGGGTGCGGACCTTTACTTCGATTTTACGGAACGTCCCGTCAAGCTTGTTGTTGGTGGGTGTATATCCCAGCAGGTACTGCGTGCGGAGCTCTCGGGCAATCTGCTGGAACGCTTCGGAACTGTCCTTGCTGCTGGACTCGATCACGCGCCCGCCGGTTTCCTCGCTGAGTTTTCGCAACACCGATTCCCCGCCGTATCCCATCCCCTGTCGCATGTAAAATCCCCGGTCGTGAATATCGACGGCGTAAATGATGGCATCGGCTTTCTGTGCGGCCTCCAGCGACTTCTCCAACGTGACTTTGCTTCCCTGGTCTTCGCCGTCAGTCAGCAGGATGAGGACTTTGCGGCCCACTTCGTTCTTGAGCTCGTCGTGCGCGGCCAGGTAAACGGCATCATAAAGGTGCGTCGCACCCTGTTGGTCTGTGGGAAAAGTCCCCGGCGTGCGCACGCCTCCGCCGTTAATCTCACCGGATTCGATCGCGCTGTCCAGGCGATTTAAGTCCGAGGTCAAGTCCTGGTCGAGTTCGACGTCCACATCAAAGTGAAAGACGAAGGTCAGGTCCTTCGGCCGCATGACCTCGCTCAGGAATGATTCGGCTTCCTGCTTCTCCACTTCCAACACGCGTTCCTGGCTGGGGCTGGTGTCTACAAGGATGCCGATGGTGAGTGGCGTGTCTGCTTCGCGGGAGAAATACTTGATGACTTGGGGTTGCTGGTCTTCTTCGAGGGTGAAGTCGTCTTTGGTGAGGTCAGGAATCAGGTGCCCATTCTTTTGCCTCACGACGGCGTAGACGTTCACAACCTCGCTGGTCGCTTTCAAAGTGCCGCCCACGGCCGGTGCTTCCTGCTTATCCTGGGCGCCGGCGAAAGCGGCCACAGTCAGCAGAACGCAACCTATACGCGCAATCTTTCTCATCGCATTTCTCTGATTGCTGGGAGATGCAGGCTTTGTATGCATGGTTGCCCTCGTGGCGCGCTCGGCAGGTGCCCATGGGAAGCGATTCAATGATATCGCGCCTTGCCCCGCAACTCAGTTTACCTTATTTGGATTGGGAACGCAGAGATCGTTCGCTTCAAGCGCGCGGGTGTCAATTTTCAGCTGCGTTTCCGCGGTTCAAATGCGAAAACACGCCCGTGCGCTGCCGTTGAGACCACCTGAGTCCATTCTTGCTCTTCACTTTTTTCATCACCAATGATCACTTTCCACTTGACAAGATAATTCGGTAACTCTATACATGGTGAATGAATACGCGCTCCGCCAGATAACACTGGCGCGAAAATCTCAGAAGCTCGGAGGAGAATAGAATGGCAGCGAAGAAGAAAGCCAAGAAAAAGAGGTAAGACTCTTTTAAAAACTCGAAAGGAACCTTCGGGGGTGCAGCGATGCACCCCCGAAGCTTTTTGAGGAGACTCATCCGAGGATGCAGATTTCGAAATGGAAAGAATGGTTTGGAATCAGAGCCGCGCGTTTTGCCCACGCAGACCTTCTGCTTCTAACTCTTGGTCGCTGACTCCTGGTTTTTCAATTCCTTTTCAGCCGCAGCCAGCGCACGGGGTGTTTCGTCCACTGACTCGATTTGCGGGATTTCATCACCCGTTGCCGCCCCCAACTCCTTAAACTTGCGCGCCGCAACCAGCAGGCGGGATTCAATGGAACCCGCGGCCTTGTTGTAAGACTTCACCGCTCCCTCCAGCGACGCACCCACCTCCTGAAAATGTCCCAGGAGCGTGCCAATCCGATCGTAGAGTTGCTTGCCCAAATCGCTAATCACTCTCGCGTTCTGCGTTATCTTTTCCTGTTGCCAGAGATAAGCCGCCGATCGCAACAGCGCGATGAGCGTCGTCGGAGTCGCTAGCACAACTTTTCTCTGCATCCCATCGTCAATCAATTGCCGGTCCTGTTCCAGCGCGGCGCTGAAAAACGATTCACCGGGCAGGAACAAGACGACCAATTCCAGCTCCGGGCCTACCTGCTCCCAATACTTCCGCTCCGCAAGCTGGTTCATATGGGTTCTGACCAACTGTCCGTGCGCGGTCAATGCCTTTGCTCTCTCCTCTTCTGACTTCTCTGCATCGACCGCATCCAGGAAAGCTTGCAGCGGAACCTTGGCGTCCACCGCGATTCGGCGATTGCCCGGAAGGTTCACGATCATATCCGGACGCTGCCGGCCTGACTCTGCGGTTACGGTTTCCTGTTCCGAGAAGTCGCAGTGCGCGGACATTCCCGCCAGCTCCGCGACCCTGCGGAGCGTCAGCTCTCCCCAGCGCCCACGCGCTTTCAGCGGCGAGCTCAACGCACTCGCCAGATGTTTGGTTTCATCTTCCAGGCGCTTGTTGGCCTCAGCCAGATTTCGCAATTGTTCGTCCAGCGTCCCGTACGCTTTCTGCCGGGCCTTCTCCATCTCCAGAATCTGGTGCTCGTATCGCCCCAGCGATTCTCTGAGCGGGCTGATGAGGCCGTCGATGGCTTTTTGGCGCGTTTCCAGATCGCCCTTGGCTTGCGCCTGCAAGGTTTCAAACTGGCTTCGGGCCAGAGCAATGAACGCCTGGTTGTTGCTTTTCAAAGCTTCGGCAGAAAGCGCTTGAAATGCCTCCGTCAGATTCTTCTTTGCCTCCTCCAGCAGTTTCTTCTGCTCTTCCAGGTTCACCTGGGCCTCGCGCCACTTTGTCTCGGCTTCGGCGCGTAATTTGACTTCCGCTTCCAGGCGCTGGTGCAATTGGCCGGACTCCGCGGCGGCGGTTCTGGCGCTGGCAAGCTCCGCCTCTGCTTTGACCTTCTGCTCGCTCTCATTTCGAATCTGCTGTTGAAGCTCGTCCCGCGTGCGTGTGGCGGCCAGCAGCCAGCCGACCACGCCACCCAGCGCCGCACCCAGCACGACCAGCAGGATGGAGATTATAGAAGGCATCACAATTCTCGGTTTCAACTACAACTCGCGTCGACTATCCAAAATCAAAACTCTTCCTCGTGAGCAGGGCAGATCGGCACGTAATCGCAATACTTGCACACAAACCCCGGTTTAGGTGGAAATATGTTCTGCCGGATTTGTGTGGCGACTTCGTGTATCTCCTTGGCGACCAATTCCAGGTCGCGTGGAGTACGCACGGTGCGCACCGGTTCATTATTCGACAGGCTATAAAAGGTAAGTTGGGCTGGGTTGAGGTGCATCTGGTCGCGTGCGGCCAGAGCATAGATTGAAAGCTGAAGACTCGTGTCAGCATCCTTCTGAGAGGGCGGCCGGCCGGTTTTGTAGTCAATTAGCTCCACGGAATTTTCTTTGAGCGGATTGATTTGGTCGATGCGCCCCTCCATGACCACATCGCCCAGGTCGAGCGTGAAGTGCGCCTCAGTGGCAATGGGAAGCGTCGCCACGGTTTCATGCCGGGCCACGAAAATACGGAGTTGCTCGAGCCCTGCCTTCTTGTAAGCCTGCTCCTGATAGTTATCTTCGAACCCTGCGTCCTTCCAGCTCTGCTCAAAGTGCGACTGGATTTGTTCAAACTTCACGGGTCCCTGCCGCCGGAGATCAAAGTAGTGTCGCGCGCACTGATGCATGACACTGCCAAACGTCAGTGCGGGCTGCGGCCCCGTCGGAATCTTGAGGTAATGGCTAAATAGGAATTTCTGCGGACATGTGCCATAAGTTTCGATTGCTGAGGCGCTAAGCTGGAGTTTTTCCTCGGGCTTGATCGCAGATGCTTCGCGGGCCCACTCTGCGAGCGGCGGATGGATTCCCGATGCAGTCTGGCCGTCACCGAACAATCCGCTTTGGGGGCTGGGAGGGCGTGCGTTGTGGCGCGGAACAGGTTCGGTTGCTTGCGCTCCGGCAGTTTGGGGCGAAAGGCCTGGAACGTCAATGCGCTCGATGTCACGCGCTACAACCGCCGGGTCGGAGGTCAGGTCATCGACAAAGAGGGAGAGTTTTCTCGCGGATTTCGCGACGCTTGAAACATAAAGACGGTCCTCCGCGCGGGTCAGCCCGACATAAAGCAAACGGCGTTCTTCCTGTTCGTGAATGTTGGCAGGGGGAGGCGGGCCCTTACGCAGCGCGTCGGGAAATTCGATGACAGGTTTTTGCTCGCTGTGGGGGAATCGCCGCGGCGCTACGCTGAGGATGAAGACGACCGGAAACTCCAGGCCCTTTGCGGCATGCACGGTCATCATCTGCACGGCGTGAGCGCGATTGGCGGGCTCGGGGGCTTCAATGACGCCACCTGCTTCGCGGAAATACGCGAAATATTCGAGGAACGATTCAAGATCCCACGACTCACTCTTGCCCTCCCACTTTTCCAGGAATTTCCTGAACACATCCACATACGTCGCGTCCGGGTCATGGTCTGCAAAGCTTAATTCGAGCCGCCCTATCAGTCTTGGCAGCAGAGACGTCATTGGGGCATGCTGGGCATAACTGTGCAGCTCCATCAAAATGTGGTGCAACTCGCGCCACCCCGTGTGCTCCACCTGAGCCGGTGCCGATTTTTCCCACGAATGCAAAACATCGTAGATCGAGCATCGATTGCGCGAGGCCTGCCGGCGTGCTTCCAGGCTCAAATCCTCTGGAAACCTCCACCGCGGCGTAAGCAGCACGCGTGTCAGGCTGACGTTGTCATGCGGAGTGTGGATGATATTCAGGTACGCCAGAAGGTCGCGGAGGATGATCGTGGAAAGAATCGACAACCCGTGGATGGCAAATCGGATATTTCGCTTTCGGAACTTTTCAACCAATAGGTCCCGGTAACTGTGAGCGCGGTATAACACGGCGATGTCTACGGGAGGCGTTCCCTGGTGAATGAGGCGATCTACTTCATCGGCCACCCAAGTCGCCTCGCTCAGGAAGTCGGAAGATTGAAGGAGATAAACCTGCGAACCCTCGTCGCGGGTCGGGTGGAGTTTAGGCTTTGATCGGTAGCGATCGTTTTTCGCAATCAACGCGTCCGCCACCCGGAGGATGTGTTGAGTGGAGCGGTAATTGGAGTCCAGGAAAACCGTTTTGTGTCCTGGAAAAGCTGTGTCAAACATTTTGAATGCGCCGTGCGACGCGCCGCGAAAGCGGTAGATGGCCTGATCATCGTCTCCGACGGCGGTGATGTTGTAAGGGGGCTTCACAAGGCGCTTCAACAGCTCAACCTGCGCGTAATTCGTGTCCTGAAACTCATCGACAAGCACATATCGAAAGAGCCGGCGATAGATTTCTAAAACCTCGGGCTCGCGATCAAAGAGGCGAACCGTCTCCGGAATCAGGCTGCCCAGGCTTGAAGCTCCGGCCTCCTCAATCAATTTGCGGCTCTTGCGGAAGACGCGTGCCAATTCCCGCTTTTTCTCGATATCCTCCTTCTCCTGGGCGCGTTCGTCAGCGTCCAGGAGCGGCCCATTCTGTTGGAATTCCACTTCCAGCGTCGTCACGTAATGCTCAAAATCCGAGGGTTCGATCAATTCGTCCTGGCAACGTGAGAAGAAATCGTTGAGCGAATGGAGAAAGGCGCCGGGCTCAGGCAGCTTCTGGTAATACTGAAGCCCCAGACTTTCCATCTTCCGGCGAAGAAAAATCCAGACGTCAACCTTGTCGAGCAGTGTGCGCTGGAAGTGACGTTTGCGCAGAACGCCATAGCAGAAAGCGTGAAATGTGGAAATTTGAGGGAGGCTTTCGAGGTCGGGCAGCGCCTGGCGCACCCGATGCTGCATTTCGCGCGCAGCCTTTTCCGTATAGGTCAGAGCCAGAATGTTTTCAGGTAGAATGCCGACGCTTCGAGATTCCGCACTTGCCGGCATTGAAGTTCCAAATCCGGGCAGGGTCGCTGATCCCTCGCGAACGCCTGTTGACCCGGCCAACAATCGGACGATTCGCTGCGTAATGACGCGCGTTTTTCCGCTGCCCGGGCCGGCGATGATGAGCAGAGGCCCATCACCATGCTCGGCCGCTTGCTGTTGTTCAGGATTCAACTTGAACGTTGACGGCATCAATCCATTATTTCGCGAAGCCTCGGAGGGAATCAAGCTGAGGAGCCATCGGGCGCTTGCGGGCCCAATCCGCCTCGGATAGACTCGGCTTTCATCATGCGCGCCATGCTGCTGGAAAAACCGCGGCCAGCGGAAGAAAATCCCTTGAGGCTTGCCGAGCTTCCTATTCCTGAACCCGCGCCCGGGGAGATTCGGGTGCGAGTGCGTGCCTGCGGAGTTTGCCACACCGATCTACACGTTGTGGAGGGAGACTTGCCGCTCCCAAAAATTCCGATTGTTCCCGGTCATCAAATCGTAGGGACCGTGGACGCTCTCGGCGGAGGGGTGAGCGATTTTCACCAAGGTGACCGCGTGGGCGTTCCCTGGCTCTATTCAACTTGTGGCGTGTGCGCCTACTGCCGGAAAGGCTTGGAAAACCTTTGCGAGCAGGCGCGCTTCACGGGCTTTCATGCTGATGGCGGTTACGCTGAAGCGATGGTGGTGCCGTCTGCCTTTGCCTACTCACTTCCCGGAAGTTTTTCGGACTTGGAGGCAGCGCCCCTGCTTTGCGCTGGCGTAATTGGCTATCGCGCGCTGAAACTCTCAAACCTTCAACCCGGTGAACGATTGGGGCTGTACGGGTTTGGCGCCTCCGCTCATATTGTGATTCAGATCGCCCGCCACTGGAGGTGCGAAGTCTGCGTGTTTACGCGCGCGGAATCGCATCGCCGGCTGGCGCGCCATCTTGGGGCCGAGTGGACGGGTGAGGCCGGCGATGCCCCGCCCGCGCCGCTCGATGCGGCCATCATCTTTGCTCCGGCCGGCAAGCTTGTTCCCGATGCCCTTGGCGCGCTGCGCAAGGGCGGCACGCTGGCTCTCGCGGGGATCACTATGTCCTCGATTCCGGAAATGGAATATCAACTCCTTTATCAGGAACGCATCCTGCGCAGCGTTGCAAACAGCACGCGTGAGGATGTTCGCGAGCTGCTGAGCCTTGCCGCGGAAATTCCCGTGCGGGCCGAAATCGAGACCTTTCAGATCCCTGAGGCGAATCACGCCCTGCAAAACCTCAAGGCTAGTAAAATCCACGGCGCTGGCGTGCTGGTGATTTGACAGCGCGCCTCCCCGCCCGAATCGAAATTACCGAAAAGAGTTGTTAAGAGGCTATTCCGCCCTCAGTGTTGTTGCGGGATCGACCCGGGCCGCGCGGTGAAGAATCGCCCTCACCTCTGACCCTTCTCATCTAGAGGAGGCGAGGGGAGTTGGAAGTCCAAAATGGGTTTGCGATTTTGTCACCACCGGGCAGGCGAAATCGAGATTGGAATCAAGCCTCGGGGGGCTCTACCGCTTCTTTGGTTTTGCGGCGCACGGAAACCCTGCGTCTGGGGGTCTTGCCTCCCGTCTTGGAGGCCCGTGATTTCCTGGTCTTCTGTTCGGGAGTGGGCTCTTCGGCAGCAATCTCTTCGATGGCGACGAGCGGGGCAGGCGCATCGATTTCGGCGACATCATCGGGTGGGGCCGCAACCTCCCAGCTTACGTCTGTCTCCACGGGAAGAGGCAGATCCGGCTCAATCTCCGGAATCGCCTCGGCCGGTATTTCGGACGAAACGGCTGGAGCAGTGACGGGGGCTGGAGTTCCGGGGAAGATTCGCCAAACCCCTTTGCGGTCGCGATGCAATCGCACCCAGCCTTCGCGCTGGGCTTGATGAAGAAGATCGAGCAGCCCGCGAAATCCCGCGCGCTCATCAACGGAACTTCCAGCGGCACGCAAAATCTGCCGAATTTGACGGAGGTAGAGCGGACGATTGGGCGCTTTCCCAAAATGGCCCGGCAATACTTGGCGCAACAAGGCAAGCGAATCATCAGGACTTTCGGGCGCGGCTGTCGGAGCCGTAGGAATCGCCTCTCCGGCTGAAGCCTCTCCGGCTGGCGCTTCAACCGCCACGGTCTTGAGTTCGCCCCCGGAAGCTTCTACCCCGGGCTCAATAGGGATTTCCCGGGTGCCCTCGCCTTCCACGATCTCGACAAGGTATCCACGGTCGGTGCGGCGCATTTCCACGAGTCCGGCCTTGCGGAGCTTCTGAATGAATTCCAGGAACGAGCCGGCGCCGAAGTCCCGTTCACTGAAAGTGGCGTCCAGTTGCAAGAGCGTGCTTTTCAGCAAGCCGAGTTGCGGAGCCACGCCTCGCTCCGCCAAAACCTGGAGAGCGCGCTGGATGTTGGGCATGGCCGTGGAGAGGGCGCGGCTTTCCCCGCCGCGTAATGCGGCACGCTGGGCGCGGGCGCTCCGGCCACCGTCACTTCCGGTCTTGAGAAGATTCTCGTAGGAAATGAACTCGTGGCAATTTCTCTGCAAAATTCCGCTGGTAAACTGGCGCCCGCCCACGACGAACACCCGCTTGTCATATTGCTTCAGTTTTTCCACGAGGGCAATGAAGTCACTGTCTCCGCCGACGATCACATAGGTGTTGATGTGGTTGTGAGTGAAGGCCATTTCAAGCGCATCGA
>JASHSC010000101.1 GCA_030036915.1 Terriglobia bacterium | reverse complement strand
CTACGAACAGCAGCGGCAGGTCTTGATCAGAGTTAAACAGATATTCGGTCTTGACGACGATCCTGAACCCCAACCCAACGCCGCGTCGAACGCCAGTCCGGAGCAGGGAGGGGAGCAAGGCCCCGGCCAGGAAGATGCAGCGGCGTCGGCCGGCGCGGATGCCGCTGCCTCAATACGGAATCGCTTTCCTCACATCACTGCCCGGCAGTGGGAGGCACGCGAGCCCGTGCGCCAGCTCCTCGAAAATATTCTCACTCACCAGGCGGAGCTTTGCGAAGGCCTGCGGCGCGCCATCCTGAAAGACTCTTTGAAGGGACCTTCGCCGTTCGAACGCGCGGCGGAAATCTCGCCGGATTACTCCGAGGAGTTGCTGAAACGCAGGGTGCAGGAATCCAACCTGCGTGAAGTGCGTCGCCTGGCCAATCTGCTTCTGAAAATGAAGCGCGCCGAGCGCTGATCCAGAGCCTCGACGTCGAGCCGCAGGTGCGGCGTATCCCACGATGTTTAAGAAAATAAAGCCGGTTAGGCGCCTTTATGCCAAAATGTTTATTGTTATATCCAATTGAAAACAAGCAGGTTATAAAGATTCGCACGCCCGGCGGCGGAGGAAAAGGGAAATCAAAAAATGAAGGTTGAACCCACGATGTTAATGAAAACAAAGCACGATTTTTTTGGGTTTTGATTGAACCTGCGATGTTGATGATCAGCAAGGAGTTAAATGATGGAACCCACGATGTTTATGAAAATACAGCCGGTTAGCAGCGATCAGAACTCGCGCCAAATCGCTCTTTCAACTCGCAAACAGAACCCCATTCCTACCCGAAATCCGCTAAAATGGATGGGTAATTCTGACTCGATAAGGAAGCCAACGCATGGGTGACCAGGAACTCATCAAGCCGTCGCGGGAAGTTCCCGTCAATATCGAAGACGAGATGCGCAAGTCGTATCTCGATTACGCCATGAGCGTGATCATCGGCCGGGCGTTGCCCGACGTGCGTGACGGATTGAAGCCCGTGCACCGCCGAATTCTCTACGGTATGTACGAACTCGGCCTGACCGCCGATAAGCCTTACCGCAAAAGCGCGAAGATCGTCGGTGAAGTTCTGGGCAAGTACCATCCCCACGGCGACGTGGCGCTTTATGACACGCTGGTGCGCATGGCGCAGGAATTCAACATGCGCTATCCGCTGTGCGACGGCCAGGGAAATTTCGGCTCGGTTGACGCCGATCCCGCCGCGCACATGCGGTATACGGAAGCCCGCCTGACGCGCCTGGCGGCTGAATTGCTCGCCGACATTGAGAAGGAGACTGTCGACTTCACTCCGAACTTCGATGAGTCCACGCAGGAGCCGCTCGTTCTGCCCACACGCGTTCCGAACTTGCTGATCAACGGTTCGGAAGGAATCGCCGTGGGCATGGCCACCAAGATTCCTCCCCACAATCTTTCGGAAATTATTGAAGCCACCATTTTGCTGCTCAATAAGCCCGGCGCCTCGATTGACGAAATTCTGGCGCTCGTGCCCGGCCCGGATTTTCCCACCGGCGCCTACATCTACGGCAAGAGCGGAATCAAATCCGCCTATCAAAGCGGCCGCGGCCAGTTTACCATGCGCGCCAAGGCCGCAACGGAGACCGTCGGCAAGGACAAGGTGCAAATCGTCATCACCGAAATTCCCTACCAGGTGAACAAAGCCAAGGTGATCGAGCGCATCGCCGAGCTGGTGCAGGACAAGAAAATCGAAGGCATCGCCGACATGCGCGATGAGTCGGACCGCGAGGGCATGCGCATCGTGATCGAAGTGAAGCGCGGCGAGCAGCCGGAAGTGATTCTGAACAACCTCTACAAGCACACGCAGCTTCAGGAAACCTTCGGCATGATCATGCTCGCCATCGTCAACGGCCAGCCGCGCACGCTGCCGCTTACCGAAGCGCTGCAACTCTTTATCGACCATCGCGTGGTGGTGGTGCGCCGCCGCACGGAGCACGACCTGCGCAAGGCCCAGGAGCGCGCCCACATTTTGGAGGGCTTTCTGAAGGCGCTCGGGGTGATGGATGCCATCATCAAGCTGATTCGCGCCTCCAAAACTCCCGCCGAAGCGCGCACCGGCCTGATGGACCGCTTCGAATTCACGGAGCGCCAGGCGCAGGCCATTCTGGAAATGCAGTTGCAGCGCCTCACCGCCCTCGAACGCGACAAGATTCAGCAGGAATACGACGAGCTGCTGAAGAAAATCGCCGAATACCAGGAAATTCTGGCCAGCGACAAGGTCCTGAAAAAAGTCATCGTCAGCGAGCTGAAGGAAATCCAGAAAAACTACGGCGATGCGCGGCGCACGGAGATTATCGAGGAGCAGAGCGAGATCAAACTCGAAGACCTGATCGCCGTTCAGGACGTGGTGATCACCATTTCGCACTCCGGCTACACCAAGCGCACCCCGCTCAGCGCCTATCGCCAGCAGGGGCGCGGTGGCAAGGGGCGCATCGGCATGAAGACGCGCGATGAGGATTTTGTCGAAAACCTCTTCATCGCTTCCACGCACAGCTACCTTCTGGTCTTCACCAACACCGGCAAACTCTATTGGCTGAAGGTGTACGAAATTCCCGACGTGGGCGCCGCCGGCAAGGGCAAGCACATCCTGAACCTCGTCAATCTTTCCAAAGAAGAGAAGGTCGCGTCCATCGTCGCCGTAAAAGAACTGCCCGACGAGCCCAAGGACGTGACCGTGGAAGGCGCCCCGTCGTCCGAAGGCTCCGGGCCGCAGGGCGAAACGCTCGCCGCCGAGGGCTACATCACCATGGTCACCCGCAACGGCATCATCAAGAAGACGCGCCTGGCGGAATTCTCCAATCCCAATTCACGCGGCATTCTGGCCATGAAGATCGAAGAAGGCGATGAACTAATCGCCGCCAAGCTTACCTCCGGCCGCGACACCATTTTCCTGGCCTCGCACGAGGGGATGGCCATTCGCTTCCCCGAATCCGACGTGCGCGATATGGGCCGCGCCGCGTACGGCGTGAACGCCATGGACCTGGACAAGGGCGACTACATCATCGGCATGGAAATCGTGGGCGAAAAGGAACTGATCCTCTCCGTCACCGAAAAAGGCTACGGCAAGCGCACCGCCATTACCGAATACCGCCTGCAATCGCGCGCCGGCAAGGGCGTGATTAACCTCAAAACCGCGGAGCGCAACGGCATGGTGGTGAGCGTGCTGAGCGTCACCGAAGATTCCGAGGTGATGATCATCTCGCAGCAGGGCAAGATCACACGGCTCGATTCCAGCGAAATTCGCGAAAGCGGCCGCAGCGCCCAGGGCGTGCGCCTGATCCAGCTTGAAGATACCGACCAAGTGGCCGCCGCGTGCCTGATCAAGATCGATACCAACGGCGAACGGCCTGTGCAGCCGGCGTTGATACAGTAAAGGGGTCGGGCAACACGGGGAATTCAAGGTCGCAATTTGCGACCTTGAAGCGGGGCGGGAACATCAAATATCGTCCCTACGATTTGGGTGGGTGGGGGCACCCGGCTGCGCATTCGTGTTGGGGGGCGTAGTTTGGACAAGGATACGAATGAAATGGCACGTCGGAACTACGGCTATGGGCGTTGGGACGCACCATTCTGGTTCGTTGGACCGGAGCAGGGTATGGGTCGTTGGGAGGAGGGGAACCTCCACCGACGCTTAAAAGCGTGGGCGGACCTCGGCAAGCGCGAGTTGAACGACTGCCGTGAATTCCATTGTCGAATCGGCGAACAGAGGTGGCATTTTAAGGAACCGGTAAACTTGCAGTATACCTGGAGACCATTGATGCTGCTTCTGATGACCTTCTTAGGACGTGCGGCAGACAAGGACAGCTTGCGGAACTACCAGCGCGATAGATGGGGAGCCCTATATGGTGAGCCTGGGGAGACATGCGTGATTGAATTATCTGGACTGGCTGCCCCGAATTTGAATGAGACTCGAGATTCCGGCGAGTACCTCCAGGAGAGGATCGAATTTATACGCGGCAAAATCCGAGATCATCAGCCAAAGTTGGTAGTCATGTATGGTTTGAAGCAGAAGGATTCTTGGGAGAAAATCGCTGGGGCTTCCTTCCCTCCCGAGCCCAAAAACTTCCACCGTTGCGGACCTACGGTTTTGGTCCTTGTACGGCATCCGGTTGCCCGCAACCGGGAGGGCAATCAATACTGGATAAATTTAGGTGGGAATCTGCATGAATTTTCTCAAGGTACCGCGGCCATAATCTGACCGAAAGGTCGAACGCGCACTCCAGACACCACCTGTCCCGCGATGCGCTTGGAACCCCGCGGATGTAGAATGCAGTAGGAGCAAGAATTATGCAAACGGTTAAGGATCTTACGATCGATGAGTTTAAGGCTGTGGTCGGTGAGGTAATCGAGGAAAAACTCCGCGAACTGCTCACGGACTTGGACCCAGGCCTGCCCCTTCGCCCCGAGATCGAAGCTCGACTCAGGCAGCAACTCCGAAATCCACCGCCTGATGGTGAGTGTGTCCCAGCGGCCGAAGTGGCAGACCGCCGCGGTTTGGAATGGTAGATTTGGGAAATCAAGTTCCTACCTCGTGGCGAGGTTGCTTGTCACTCGGTTTCGGGCAGTGTATTCTCAAATCGGATGGCTATTTGTGAGTGATTTGGAGACAAAACAACACCGGCTGGAAGAGGAACTGGCCAAGCTACCCTCGCTCATTGTCGCCTACTCGGGCGGTGTGGATTCGGCTTTACTTGCCTACGCCGCGCACCAGGCGATGGGTGACCGCATGTTGGCGGTAACCGCGCTGAGCGCCAGCTATTCCGCTCGCGACCGGGCCGAGGCGGAAAAGTGCGTCGAGCGCTTTCACTTTCCCCACGAGTTCATTTCCACAGACGAGCTGGCCAATCCCGCCTATCGCGCCAACAACGCCGACCGTTGCTATCACTGCAAGGACGAACTATTCGACAAGCTGGATGAGCTGGCCAGCCGTCGCGGATTCTCCGCCGTCGCTTACGGCATCAACAAAGACGACCTGGGCGACTGGCGTCCGGGCCAGCAGGCCGCGCGCGAACACAAAGTCTTAACGCCCCTTCTTGACGTCGGGCTGACCAAGGCCGACATCCGCGAGCTCTCGCGCCAGGTCGAATTGCCCGTGTGGGACCGCCCCGCCTCCGCCTGCCTCTCCTCGCGCATCGCCTATGGAATTGAAGTCACGCCGGAGCGCCTCGCCATCATTGAGAAGGGAGAAGAAGCCGTCCGCAGCCTGGGCTTCCGCCAGTTCCGCGTGCGCTACCACGAAGAACTTGTGCGAATTGAAATTTCCACGGAAGAATTGCCCCGCGCGCTCGACCCCGCCATGATTCGAAAATTTGTCGAGATCTTCAAGCTCCTCGGCTTCAAGTTCGTCACCCTCGACCTCGAAGGCTTCCGCTCCGGATCGATGAATTCACTTCTGGTGAACATTCAAAAGTAAATAACACTTTATATAAATATACCTTATTTGATTACCTAGCCGTGCTGGCGAATTCCTTCCCAATGCGGATGGTATTGGCTTGAATCTGCACGGTGTCTTCCACGCGGCGCGCGTATCCGCCGGCGAGAACGATAGCGACTGGGATTTTTCTGGCTCTGGCTTTCTCAAA
>JASHSC010000010.1 GCA_030036915.1 Terriglobia bacterium | reverse complement strand
GAAGGCCACCCGCAGGTGCGCGGGCGCATCCGGAGGCTGCAACGCGAAATGCGCCGGCGCCGCATGATTCGCGATGTGGCGCGCGCCACCGTGGTGGTGACCAATCCCAATGAATATGCCGTGGCGCTCGAGTACAAGCCGGAAAGCATGGCCGCTCCGGTAGTGGTGGCCAAGGGGCGGAATTTTCTGGCGCAGCGCATCAAGCGCGAAGCGCGCTGGCACGGCATTCCGGTGGTGGAAAACCCGCCGCTGGCGCAGGCGCTCTATCGCGCTACGGAAATCGGCCAGGCCATCCCGGCAAAGCTGTACACCGCCGTCGCGGAAATCCTGGCGTTTATTTTCCGCACGCAGCGGATGGCGGTGAACGTAAGCCGCGCGGGGGCGCGATGAAATTGCTGAGATTTGCAGATCGCGGTGACGGCGCGAGACGCAGCGCGCATCCAGTGACACGGGCTTCCAGCCCGTGCGCATGGGCTGGAAGCCCATGCCACGAAAAACGATGAAACCAACACCAGCCACAAAGCCCGCTTCCGCTCCCGCTGCCGCCTCCAAAGGCGGCTATGTGGACTGGGCCGTCCCGCTGGCGGCGGTCGCCCTGGTGTTCGTGATGCTGGTCCCGCTGCCACCATTTCTTCTTGACCTGCTGCTCTCCACCAGCCTCACGGCCAGCGTTCTGGTGTTGTTGGTGGCGATGTACATCACGCGGCCCGTACAGTTCTCCGTGTTCCCTTCCTTGCTGCTGATGCTCACTCTGTTCCGGTTGTCGCTGGGCCTAGCGAGCAGCCGGCGGATTCTTCTGCACGGCAACGAGGGTCCCGCGGCGGCAGGACACGTCATCGGCGCCTTCGGGCAATTCGTGGTGGGCGGGAATTACATCGTGGGCTTTGTGCTGTTTGTGGCCTTGATTGCCATTCAGTATCTGGTGATCAATCACGGCGCGGTGCGCATCGCGGAAGTGACGGCGCGCTTCACCCTGGATGCAATGCCCGGCAAGCAGATGGCCATCGATGCGGACCTGGGCGCGGGGCTGATCGACGAAGCCCAGGCGCGCGCGCGGCGCGAGATGGTGAGCCGCGAGGCGGAATTCTACGGCGCCATGGACGGCGCAGCGCGCTTCAGCCAACGCGACGCTCTGGCCACCGTGCTCATCACCGCCATCAACATTATCGCCGGATTCTTAATCGGCGTTTTCTATCACGGTGTGCAGCTCAGCGAGGCGCTTAAGACCTACACCATTCTCACGGTCGGCGACGGCCTGGTGACCATGATTCCCTCGCTGCTCGTATCGGTGGCGGGCGCGATGGTGGCCACGCGGGCTTCTTCGGAATCGAGTCTGGGCTCCGACCTCACCCGGCAACTCCTGCCCCGCAGTCATCCGCTCTGGATTGTGGCTGGCGTCATGGGCACGCTTGGGCTCATTCCGGGCCTGCCGAAGATTCCCTTTTTCCTCATGGCCGCGCTGCTCGGGTATCTGGCGCGGCGCGCTCAGCTCGCCGCCACGGCGAAAGCTGCGGAGGCGGTCAAGCCCACCACCCTCCCGCCGGAAAAGGCCCAGGAACAGCTTGAGACATTGCTGCGCCTCGACGATTTGAGCCTGGAAGTCGGCTACGGCCTTGTACCCATCGTCGACCAGGCGCAAGGCGGGCAATTGCTGGCGCGCATTCGAGCCTTGCGCCGCCACCTGGCTTTGCAACTGGGTTTCATCATTCCGCCCGTTCACATTACGGACAACGTGCAACTCAATCCGCGCGAATACGTCATTCGGCTGCGGGGAGTGGAAATCGCGCGCTGGGAGATGTTTCAGGAAAACCTGCTGGCGATCAGTTCGGAGGCGGTGGCGCAGCCTCTCGAAGGCCGCGAAACCCGCGAGCCAGCATTCAACGTGCCCGCCAAGTGGATTGCGCCCAACCTGCGCGATAAAGCCCTGGCCTCCGGCTACGCGGTGGTGGACCAAACCTCGGTTCTGGCCACGCATCTGGCCGAAATTATCAAGCAGCACGCGCACGAGCTCCTGAACCGGCAGGAATGCAAGCGCCTGCTCGATGCCTTGGCAGAATCGCAGCCGAAGCTGGTGGAAGAGCTGGTGCCCAAACTGCTCAGCCTGGGCGAAGTGCAGAAGGTTCTTCAGCAATTGCTGCGCGAGCAGGTTTCGATTCGTGACCTGGTGACGATTCTGGAAACCCTTCTGGACACGGCCGCAGCCAACAAGAACCCCGTCCTTCTGGTGGAGGCGGTGCGCCAAGCGCTCAGCCGTGCCCTCGTGCAGCCTCTGCTCGGTGACGACGGCAAGCTCACCGTCATTCAGCTTGACAGCACGGTGGAAGAGCAACTGGCGCAAGTCCTGGACCCGCAAGCGGCTACGCGCTCCACGAGCGCCCTGCAACCTTCGATTATTCGAAAAGTTGTGGACGGAATGAAGCGCCTACTGGGCGAGCCCATGTCCGTTCCCTCGCCCATTGTGCTCTGCAACAGCCCCACGCGTTTCCACTTGCGGCGCCTGATGGAGCCCTTCCTACCGCGCGTGGTGGTCCTCTCGCCAGCGGAAATTCCTGCCGCAGTGTCGATTCAGTCGCTGGGGGTGGTGCAGTGAGCGGAAGAGTAATGCCTCGGTTTGACTTCCGTTTGCAGGTGTCCCCACCGGCGGCTTCTGTAGCGCGGGTGTCCTCGCCCGCGACGGTTACGCGGCTGGGGACAGCCGCGCTACAACGCGGGCGTCCCGCCCGCCTTTGTGGCATGGGCTCCCAGCCCATGCGCATGGCCAGGATGGCCATGCCACATTTAAAGGAAAAAAGGTGAGCCCATGACCAACGCCAAGAAAGCTTATGAATCCGTTTCGAACCTGGACGCCGCAGACCAGGAGCGCTTGCTCCTCGAGCAGCTCCCCCAGGTACGTTACATCGCCCGCCGGATTCACGATCGCCTGCCTTCGCACATTCTCTATGACGACCTGGTGCAGGCGGGCATTCTGGGCCTCATTGAAGCGCTGCACAAATTCGACCCCGCCAAGAATGTGGAGCTCAAGACCTATGCGAAGCACCGCATTCAGGGGGCGATTCTCGACAGCCTGCGCGATCTCGACTGGAGCCCGCGTCCGCTGCGCAAGAAAGCGCGGCAACTGGAGCAGGCGCACCAGCGGCTGCGCGCCCGCTACGGGCGCCCGGCCACCGAACCCGAATTGGCCATCGAGCTGGGGCTGGAATTAAAGGAATTGCAGCGCCTGCTGGGCGACCTTCGCGGGCTCGACCTGGGCAGCCTACACGACGAATTCGGCGAGTCGGGGCAGGAGCGCGAAGCCTTTGCGGTTTCCAACCAAAAGCCCGACCAGGAACCCTACTCGCAGTGTCTGGAAGGCGAGCTGCGCCAACTCCTGGGGCGCGCCCTGAATGAACTTCAACCGCGCGAGCGGCAGGTGCTCTCACTTTACTACTTTGAAGAACTGACCATGAAGGAGGTGGGCGCGGTGTTAGGCGTGGGTGAGGCTCGAGTCTCGCAAATTCACTCGGCGGCCCTGGTGCGCCTGCGCGGCCGAATGCGCAGCCTGCTGGAGGGTACGCCCGCGCAAATGCCCGGCCTACCTGCCGCCCAAACCGGGCCTTCGGAGAATGCATGGAGAAGATACTAAGCCAAGAGGAAATTGACACGCTTTTCCGGGCAGCGCAGAGGCGTGCGGCCGAGAAGCCTGCCCCCCTTCCCAATCCCGAGCAGAGCAACTTGACGACCTGTAATTTCCGCCAATCGGCGCGGATTTCCAAGGAGCACCTTCGCTCCGTCAGCCAGTTGCACGAGATCTTCGCGCGGAATCTCACGCATTCACTCGGGGCTTACCTGCGGTTGGCCTTCGAAGTCAACCTGGTTTCCGCCGAACAGCTCACTTACGGTGATTTCCTCCAGCGAACCCCGGAAGTTACTTACCTCGTGTCAATGTCTCTCCATCCCATGGAGGTTTCCGCCGCCATAGAAATCGATCTCTCGCTCGCGTTTCCGATGATTGATGTGCTGCTGGGAGGTCCGGGACGGCCGGAGGGGGAAGTTCGTGAAATCACCGAAATCGAAGAACAGATTCTGGAAAGCGTGGTGAAGATTATCGGCCGCGAACTCGAGAACACCTGGCAACCCGTGCTCGAGGCGCAGTTCGCATTTGATCAACGGCTTCGCCAGGCGGACATTGCGCGCCTGATGCCGCCCACGGAAAAGATTCTGTGCCTCAGCTTCGAAATCCGCATGCCGGAAGCGCGCGGGATGCTGAATGTCGCTCTGCCTGCCGCTGTCGCCAACGCCCTTTTGCGCAAGCTCACGCAACAGGCTTCCTATCGAAAACAACGGGGCTCAACTGACAGCACTTCGCAACTGCGCAAGCGCCTTGACCATTGCCGTTTTCCCGTGCAGTTGGTTTTGGAGGGCCGGGGCGTGCGCCTTTTACAGATTCTTTCGTTGAACCTCGGTGACGTGCTGAACCTGGAACGCCCCATCAGTGTGGCGGCGCAACTGCTGGTGAGCGGCAAGCCGTTGTTCACCGCCCGCCCAGTCCGCACCAGCCTCCGTCGCGCCGCGCAGGTGGAGGATCGCGTTCGATCGCTCGAGACGGTTCAAAAGGAGGTCGTATGAGCACTGCAAATTCCGCCGCGCAAAATCCCGCCCGGAATGCGAAGGTTCAGGAATATCTGAATGCCTGGGGTGCAACCATCGGCCGCGTCCTCCAGGAAATCGCCGGGACGCCGCATACCCCGGCGGAACTTTCGCCCGAGGCAACGCAGAAGCTGCTGGAGCTGCCGTCCGCAGATTGCGTTTCGGTGCAGTTTGAAGCGACGCAGCACCTTGTGGGAAACCAAGGATTTATTCTCTCAAAAAAAGATGCGGTGCGACTGGCGCAACTGCTGCTCGGCGAGCCGGAGGACGAAAATGCGGAAATGAACGACGACCATCGCGATGCCGCAAGGGAATTGTTCCGCCAATTCGCAGGCGCGGCCGCTTCCCTCCTGAACGGATTGGCGGGTGGTGAGGTAAGTTTCAAATTGGTTGGGTTGGAACCTTTGGCCGGCGAACCCGCCGTGCAAGCAGGCATGCAGTGGACCTGCACCGGCAAAACCCCATTAAGTATGGTGGTTCAGCTCAATTGGGCGCTGGTAACGGCTCTGAGCCCAGCGCCAGCACCGCCGCTTGAACTCCCCACTCCGGCGCACGCCCCGGCATATATCTCGCCCGTGCGGGATCCCAAGCTCGACCTGTTGATGGAGGTGGAATTGGAAGTGTCATTGCGATTCGGCGAACGCCAAATGGCGCTGCGAGAGATTCTAGACCTCAGCGCCGGGTCGGTGGTGGAGCTTGACCAGAATGTCCAGGACCCGGTGGAACTTCTGGTGGGGGAAAAAGTGGTGGCACGTGGGCAGGTGGTGGTGGTGGACGGCAACTACGGGCTGCAAGTCATGGAAATCATCAGCCCGATGGAGAGAATTGAGTCGCTGAAGACATAGTCGTTATTTTTTCGCTGTGGCACGGCCAACCTGGCCGTGCGCATGGGCTGGAAGCCCATGCCACGCCGATGATTAAACCCGAAATCTTCGTGCGCAATTGCGAGCTGCCGGATTGCCCCAATCGTCGGGGATTGTGGCGGAATCTGCTCGAACCGCAGCAAGGCTATTCGCTCGAGGGGCGCTGGTATTGCAGCCCGGAATGTTTCGAACTTGCCGCTGCCACGGCGATTCAAAAGCTGATTGGGGGAATGGGCCGGCCGCAGGCCAAGCCGCACCGCGTCCCCCTGGGGCTGTTGATGCTCTCCCGCGGATTGGTGGATGACGAGCAACTCAAAAAGGCCTTGCGGGCGCAAAAGGATTCGGGCGGGGGGCGCGTGGGGGAATGGCTCCGCCACATTGGTGCCGTGAGCGAGGAGCAAGTGACGCAAATCCTCGGCTTGCAATATTCCGCAGCGGTGTTTCCGCTGGAACGCAGCAAGCGTTACCTGGAATGCGCGCACATGGTGCCTTTCCACCTGCTGGAGGCGACGGGAATGATTCCCGTTCACCACTTGCCTGCAAGCCGGCACCTTTATGTGGCCTTTGGCGACCGCATCAGTCACTCGGCGCTATTCGCGCTGGAAAAAATGCTGATGTGCCGTACGGAGCCGTGCCTGGGCGTGAAATCATTAATACAGAGGGCGATCGAGGAACTCCGCAAGCTGCCTCACGATACGGAAATCCTCGCCGCGGGAATTACGGACCCCCAGGAAATGGCCGGCACAATCCTGGACCATGCTGAGAATCAGGCCGCCGCGGACGTTAGAATCAGCGGCTTTGACGGCTACATTTGGGCCCGCGTTTTTTTTCCGCCTGCGCACACAGATTTGATTTTCCAAGCCCCCAAGACCCCACGCGCCGCTCCGCCCAAGCCGTCAAAATAATCCTGTAGCGCGTATCTCCAATTCCGGGAGTCCGATGGACTCCATCGGAGTCCAAGAATCGGACCCCACCCGCGCTAGAGTTTTAGCAGATTGCTTCATTGAAGGATCACTCCCCGACCCCAACCGTTACCCCTACCCTTTACCGGCTTTCCCGCCCCCGAAGGGGATGATATACTTGCCTGGATATCCCGCGAGGCAATTTAGGAGAAAAATTCATGCCGGGACTCTTCAACAGGTTCCAGATGGAGGTCACGCCTCATGTCTTGGGAATTGGGATCAATTCGGGTTATATTTGTCATCATAATATCCGCCGCAGCGGTTCATCTTCATCCCTTCGGTTATTCCAAGTTACAGTCCATGACACTGGGATTAGCCCTGGGGATTTTCTTCGTCTTCTTTGAAATGCGCTTAGAAAGAGCCAGCCTGAAGCGGCTGATGGGCGCGGCTTTCGGCTCGATTCTGGGCATTCTGGGCGCGCTCATGATCAGCCACCTGCTCAGCTTGACGGCCATCGATAAGGCGGTGAATTCGTTTTTCCAGGTGACGTTGCTTCTGCTGATGGCCTATGTGGGCTTGGTGTTGGGCGCCAATAAGGGAGACCTGCTGAATCTTGGGGCTCTGGGCGGACTATTTTCCGCGGAAAAACCGCTGCGCAAGAATTTTAAAATTCTGGATACCAGCGTCATCATCGACGGGCGCATCGCGGACGTTTGCGACACGAGCTTTATTGATGGAACTCTCATCGTTCCCCAGTTCGTCCTGCGCGAATTGCAGTTGGTGGCGGACTCCTCCGATCCCCTGAAGCGCAACCGGGGACGCCGGGGGCTTGACATCCTTCAGCGCATGCAGAAGATGAGCAACATCACGGTGCAAATCGTCGAGGAGGATTTCCCCCAGCTTCGCGAGGTAGACCTGAAGCTCATCGAGCTGGCGCGCGCTTACGAAGGGAAGATCGTCACCAACGATTTCAATCTCAACAAAGTCGCCCAGCTCCAGGGCGTTCCGGTGCTGAATATCAACGATTTGGCCAACGCCCTGAAGCCCGTGGTTCTGCCCGGCGAAGTGATGCGCGTGTTCATCCTCAAGGAAGGCAAGGAATATAATCAGGGCGTGGCGTATCTCGACGACGGCACGATGGTGGTGGTGGACAACGCCAAGAAAATGATCTCCAAGACCATCGATATCTCCGTCACCAGCGTCTTGCAGACCACCGCCGGAAAAATGATCTTTGGAAAATACGACGAACGGCGCGTCATGGCGGAGGCGGTTCATCAGTAAGCGTCAGGCGTCTAAGCGCGCTTGCGTGGTCGCGGCGAGGGGGGATCGCTAGGCTCGGCCGCTCTTTTTTTGGCATTATCACAGCGGACTATCCGGATCAATACGCTGTGGCCTCCAGGGCAACCTGCGAAAGAAAACTGACATCGGACGTTCTTCAATGGGTATTTTGGCCATCATTCCTGCGGCGGGCTCGGGATTGCGGATGGGCGGTGTAACGCCCAAACAGTTTCTCTCGCTTGAAGGCGTGCCCATTTTCGTTCACACCCTCAGAAAATTCGCGGCTTCCGAAGCCATCGACGAAATCTTCATGGGCGTCCGGCCGGAGGATATGGAGCGGGCCGCGAAGGAAATTGCCCCGGAGCGTTTTTCGAAAAACGTGCGGCTGGTGGCCGGTGGAGCGTCACGGCAGGAGACCGTGGCTCGCTGCCTGAATGAGGCGCCGGCGGACACGGAAGTGGTGGTGGTGCACGACGCCGTGCGCCCCTTCGTCGAACTCGCCTTGATTCGCCAGGTGGTGGACGCCGCACGCCAGGACGGCGCCGCTATTCTGGCGATTCCCAGCGTGGACACGGTGAAAAAGGTGGAGCGCCAAATCATTACGGGTACGATTCGGCGTGAGCTGATTGTTCTAGCCCAGACGCCGCAGGCCTTCCATTATTCGCTCCTGCGCCGGGCATTCGATCGCGCTCTGGCGGAGGGCTTCTACGGCACGGACGAATCGAGCCTGGTGGAGCATGAGGGGCACGACGTCAGGGTCCTCATGGGGTCGGACCGAAACATCAAGATCACCAAGCCCTCGGATCTGCCATTGGCCCGGCTTTACATCGCTCAGGAGCGCGAGCAGGTCCGCCAAGGGGCCTGAACACGAGAAGATGAAGCGATCAACAACCCCGCCGAAACGAAGAGACCATCACGCCCTGTCCACCCCGAGTGCCGGGGCCGGAGTTGCAGCGCGCGAACCCGCCCCGCTGTGGCGCGTAGGCATTGGTAATGACTTGCATCGACTGGCGCCTGGGCGCAAGCTGATTCTGGGCGGTGTCCATGTACCGTTTGACCAGGGACCCGTCGGCCACTCCGACGGCGACGTCCTGGCTCACGCGATTTGCGACGCTTTGCTGGGCGCGGCGCGAATGGGCGACATCGGGCGCCACTTTCCCAACACTGCTCCGCGATGGAAGAACGCCTCCAGCCTGCTCTTTCTGCGCCACGTTCGTGAATTGCTCGATCTCGGCGGCTACCGGATTGTAAACGTCGACGCAACCGTGGGTTTGGAGCGGCCGAAGCTTGCGCAGCACATCCCCCCGATGGAGAAAAAAGTTGCGGCGGCGCTTTCACTCTTGCCCGGCCAGGTGAGCGTCAAAGCTAAATCAGGCGAGGGGCTTGATGCTGTCGGCCGCGGCGAGGCTATTCGAGCGGACGCTGTGGCGCTGATTCAAGCCCGAGCTTGAAATGGCCCATGCGTGCTCCACTACAGTGGTTATTGTGGGGCAATAAACGAGCTTGATAAGTAAAAATGCATTTACATATAAACGCAGCCGCCGAATGTGGCATCATAGGGATGGAGAAATCTGGCTGTTCCGGTGAACCCGACACAGGCAATTGGAAATAAGGAGAATGTATGGCAGAAAATGATCCGACCTCGATGTTCGGCCTGAATGATGCGCCAACGCGACGCTCACCCGCCCCGGAGCAGTCGCCTGCCGCGCCGCAAATCCAGCCTCAACCGGGCGGCCCTCAGTACGTGCTGGTTCAGCAGGCCCCGCAGGCGAGCCCCGCAGCGGGAGGCGGAAAGGGTCTGGTCTGGCTCGTGGTCGTGCTGGCCATCGTGACTGCTGTGAATCTGGCAATGGCCATTATGGCGCGCAGCCAATTTAGTGACTTTGAGTCGAAACAGGCCGACGCGATGAATTTGCTGACGCGGCGAATGGACTCCACCGATGACCGCTATGCTCAACTGCGCGGACAACTTCAGGTCACTTCGGAAAAACTCGGCGTGACGCAGCAGGACCTCCAGCGCGCGCATGCCCTGGCGGCGGAAGTCCAGAAGCAACAAGAAACCGCAGTGTCGCAATTGAATCAAGCCATCGCACAGAAGGCCAGCAACGATGAATTGACCAAGCTTCAGACGGATTCCAACACCAAGATCACAGGCCTGAGCACGGATCTGGCAGGTACCAAAAAGGACTTGGCAGACACTAAGGACGAATTCACCAACGCCCTCACCGGAACCAAAGGTGAATTGAAGGGTGATATCGCCCGAACGCATGACGAATTGGTCGCTCTTGCGCACAAGTCCGATCGCGACTATTTTGAATTCACCTTGCCCCGAAGGAAGGCTCAGCAGAAGGTCGGAACCGTGACTTTGTTGCTTGACAGAACTGACCCCAAGAAAAACACATACAACCTCTATCTTACGGCTGATGACAAAACAACCTCGCACCCCAACTGCGCATTGAATTCGCCCGTTTGGTTCTACGTGCAAGGCGCGCAGACTTACCTGGAACTAGTTGTGAATAAATTAGGCAAGGATACCGTCTCAGGTTACCTGAGCACGCCCAAGGGATTCTTCCCGAATACAACGAATGTGCTGGGCCAGCGACCGGGGGCTTGATCGGGGGGAATTGCGAATCTGAACGATGGGGCGGAATTCAAGGTTGTCCAACCCTGCTGAGCCACTTCATTCCACGCTTATTTATTGCCGTTGCTGTTGGTATAACGGCTGAGGACCTGCGCCAGTTCCTGCTCCGATCGCAGCCCGACCAGCTTTTCCACCACATTGCCCGACTGCATTAAGACCAGAGTAGGGATCGACCGCACGGAGAACTTGTTGGCGATTTCGGGCAGTTCGTCCACATTGATCTTTGCGAAGGTCACCTGCTCGCTGAATTTTTCGGCCAATTTATCAAAAGTCGGTGCGAGCATTCTGCACGGACCGCACCAATCCGCCCAAAAATCCAAGAACACCGGCTTGGTGCTCGATTCAAGCCCCTGCCAGTCGCCGGCGGCAACATGCATTACCTTTTCCATGTTCTTCCTTTTACCCCCACGTCATAAGATGCCATTGAAGCGAATTAGATACAAGTCCCGTAAGCCCTTTTACGACACGATTCTAAGCCCCCGATAAGGACATTCGATGTACAGTTCCAGATCGCCTGTCGAAGGTAGGCAGGCGATGACCTTAGCTTACCACGAGCGTGCTTAATTGCAATTTCAGAAAGCGAGGACGAGCTCATTCCGGCCGCTGGCGAAGGTCGGCGGCATATGGTGACGAATTCGCCTTTTCCACTTTCGGACACTAGTCGCGGCGGGCAGGTTCAACTAGAATGCCATTGGGCCAGCCAAGCGTTGTCAAAACCGTGGAGGCGTCATGCCGGCAAAATGGCTGCTGAAATCCGATCCTGAACACTATTCCTTCTCTGACCTCGCACGCGACGGCAAAACCGTGTGGGATGGAATTTCCAATAACCTGGCACTGAAGCACCTTCGAAACGTGCGGCGTGGCGATCAGGTGCTGGTCTACCACACCGGCGAGGAGCGCGCGGCCGTGGGCCTGGCTGAAGCCGTTAGCGACCCTTACCCCGACCCGCAACAAAAGGACCCTCGCCTGGTCGTGATCGACTTGCAGGCGAAGGAGAAACTGGCACGCCCGGTCACGCTGGACGAAATCAAAAGGACCGGCGCGTTAAAGAATTTCGACCTTGTGCGGATGCCGCGCCTGTCGGTCATGCCTGTCTCCGACGCTTACTGGGAAATCATCATGGGATTGGCGGCAAAGAAACCGTCTTGAGCCTGGCGCGCCCGATGCGCAACGCCAAAACAGATTGACGGACCGCAGCCCCCGAAACAAATCATTAATGTCAAAAATGCCCAACGAATTGGTGCAGTTAAATCAACAGGTGATTGCCTGCACGCGCTGCGCGAAGCTCATCGCCTACTGCCGCCGAGTGGCAAAAGAG
>JASHSC010000100.1 GCA_030036915.1 Terriglobia bacterium | reverse complement strand
AAGGAAGTGGCCCAGGAGTGCCTGCGACGCATCCGCAATTGCCGCCAGCTTCAGAGGGATATCGAGACCCTCTTACGGATGGCTCTCGCCGACGCACCGTGGACATCCCCTTCCAAGTCGTCGCGAAACAAGTCAAAGCGGCCATGAGCAGCACGCCAAACTTGTGGGTAATTGAAAGCCTGGTCGGACGCTTACCCTGTACCAGTTTGTTCTAAAGAAGAAGCCTAGCGTGGCTGGGGTGCCGCTGGAATAGGTCCGGCAGGAGTGCCGGGGCCGCTTTGGGGATTGCTTTTTGGGTTTGGAACTGTGAAAGCGCTTGGCACTGTGACAGTTCTGGGAAGCGCCCCTGGACCCAATAATCTGGGTGATGTCCCTTGGTCGCCCGTCGCCGCGCTGCTGGTGGCGGTGAATCGGGTGTTCGCGCCGGGCAGTGGGCTGGGAATTGAAGAGCTTTGTTATTCCTCCACAGCGCTTGACGACTTGCTGGGGATCGAAGCTGGAAAGATCAATTATGCGCGCTTGTACCTATGTCTTGAGCGCTCGCCAGCGCACGAAACCCAACTCAAAGGCATGTAACGGGTCATTATGCCGAGCTGTTCCAAGCGGAGTTCGACGGACTGCTTAACGATTTGACGAGCAGCTTCGTCGAAGGTGCACCCCAGATAGATCCGATGACGCAATGCGGCTACTCGCGTGACTATCGGCCCAAGTCCCATCTTCCCCACAAACTCCATGAAGATGGGGAGCCCTGCCGAACGGTGTCACTGCCCGCCGCGCGATATAACCGCTTAGATTTGGACGGGACTGTGGGTCCTCCCTTTGCGCTCGGTTGCCTTCCATTGGGGGGGCGAATACCTCGTGGAGCGGGTGGCGGGAAGGGACCTATTTCCAGGCCTGTGGAAATACCTGAGTGCCGTGCTTTCCCTCTTCCAACCAGCCTAAATAAATCTCCTGAAACTTCTTGGTTCGCTCACCAGGCTTCCCGTTGCCGATTGTCAGTCCATCTATACTTACGACGGGAACCACCCCAGCCACGGTATTCGTCATCATAACCTCATCAGCCTCAGCAAAATCGTATACGGAGTAAAAGCCTTGCTCGACTGTTAACTCCATATGACTAGCCATTTCCATCACCGAATTCCGTGTAATCCCAACCAAAATGCCATGCGACGGCGTGAAGAGGCGATCGCCACTGATTCCCACAATATTAAAACCAGGACATTCACTAATGTAACCCAAATGGTCGAGCATTACAGCTTCATCATAGCCACTGCTCCAGGCCTCCATCTTCCCCAGAACGATATTGAGATAGTTCAGGCTTTTTATCTGCGGATCGAGGCTGTCGTGTGGAACTCGCCGAATGGATAGCACTTTGATCCGGATACCCGAGCCTTTTTTCTCCGGACTTACCTCAAACTGGGTGGGCCGCGCGTAGATAATTATACTAGGGGTTTCACACTTGCGGGGATCAATCACCGGTTCTGGGCTAATTCCTCGTGTTATAAGGGCTTTGATGTAGAAGTCAATTAGAGAATTGCGCCGCACCGTTTCAATGATGCTTTCTCGCAGTTCTTGGCGCTCGACGCGAAGGTTTAACCTTAGGGAATGCATCGATTTGAAGAGTCGGTCCAAGTGCGCATCCAATTGGAATATGAAGCCATTGCGCCCGCACCACGCTTCAAAACATCCGTCGCCGTACATTAGTCCGTGGTCCAGAACCGAGATTTTAGCCTGGCTTTTCGGTAAGAATTCCCCGTTAACGTATATGATCGGCTCGGGTGGTTCGGGCGGGACCAATTTTCTTATAAGCATTTTCCTTTTCCTCAATGAAATTTTCTATGCAAGGTTCAAGCCCCGACGCCCCCACCGTGCATATGCGACCGGAAGCTCCCAGAGCGTTCCCCTTTTAGCAGGCCAACTTTTGTGCTTATATTAAAAAGTCACCAGATATTGTCATAATTTGCTTTTTTCCCAAACGCACTCAGTGGATCTGCTTGGTGCGTTGGTGGGTATGCGGGTGCGGGTCGTTCTGAAGCGCAGCCCGCTACCATGCACTCGGATTCAGTCGTTCTTGGTCCACGGTTCGGATTGAGACGCTGGCCCTTCATGGAAAGTCGCTAAATTGTATAATTCGCCGTCGGAGTCTGACTTCGCGATAATTAGTCCGCACTGCCTGGTGACGGCAAGTTCGCGCCGGCATCGTCAATGACCAATACCCAATCATTCGAATCTGGGGGCGTGAAGTTTGAAATCCCAGCGGTGGCAAGATTGCCGATCAGCTTCGTGGAACCGTCACGGGGATTGAACCACCAACACTTTGCCCTATTGCTGGCGCTCCTAATTTTAGTCATGTCGAGGCCCACAACGGTTGCGTTCCCGAGAGGAATGTATGCGATGATCGTCTGACCGTCGCTGGTTATGGCCGCAACTGACGAACCAACTCCTGATCCATAACCGGAAACGAGGGTGGAATGATTGATGTCCGGAGCCAGCAACCAGAATTCGCGGCTTCTCATCAGAGCACCTTGCCACTGTTCCGCCGTAGACCCGTCAGAAGCGAGTTGGCTCTGCCATGTTTGCCCCATTGTGTCCGCTGGACCACCCATCGACCATATGGCATTATTCCCAGCCAAGCGGCCCAATGTGCAACCCGATAGAACCTCCCAGTACGCTTCCTCCCTTACCTGCAAGGCCGTCATGAAATGCTCGCCCTCGTACCAATCTTCGCCCATGAGAGCGGGTAGCGCTCCTGACCTCGTATAATTCATAGAGCAGCCTGATTGCGTAGTCGGAAAGGTGTTGTAGACCCAATTCATTTTGAGCCAGGACGGTCTTCTTCCGTAAGCCATAATGGTTGCGTCCAAACTGGAATAGCCGCCGTTGGGGGCAGGATCTCCGTTTTCGCGAAACCGCGCGGCTTCTAAGGTAAGCAAGTGGTTAGGGTCGCCCTCCAGGATACCAGCGGCCAGATCATTCAATTTTCCAAATAATTCCGCATTGTTGGGGTCGGCGTCACCACCCAGCGACCAAATGATATTTGGGAAATTCCTATATCGCGCTCCGATCCAGTTCCCATAAGCTTTCATGACGGCGTCGCTGCTGCTCAAGTAGCTGCCGCGATAACCTTGAGAGTCCCTGAGCCCGACAAAACCAGGATCCATGACGGCAATCATGCCGTAAGCGCAGATCCTGTCTAGCACGTCGTCAACATGTCTCCAATAAGCGACATCCTCGTTGGTAAAGTCTTCGCCGTCGAAAGGCGTTTGCCCGTAGAAGCTTTTCGGTGCGCTCGACTGGTCCGACTTATCCACTGGGTATACCCAAAGGGCGTTGAACTTCCGAGAGGCACGATCCTGGAGGTATGTTTCGACGTCGGCATCGGAAACTTGAACAAAAAGCGTTTGGGGGGCATCTCCCACGATAAATACCGGCCCGTCCGTTATCGTATTGACCAAGTGAGTTTGGTTCGCGCTAAGAGCCGCAAACAAACCCTTTCCCGTACCCGAGAGGCTAATAGTCTGAGGGCTGCCCGCCGCCTCGTATGCCAGGATCAGTAGGGCTCTGCGTGCCTCATCCCTTGTGGGTCTGAAGCTGATGCTAATTTGGCATTGCCCTTTCGCCACGACCGACTTATCACAAGTGTCCAGTTCCGCAAAATCGCGAGGGTTTGGGCCAGCCAGTTCGATACTCGTAATGCTTAAGGCTCTGCTGCTTGTGTTGGTCAACGAAACCGTCTGTGCCGGGCTCAGGGTACCGACTGCTCTACTTCCGAATGCTAGGCTTACTGGCGATATTCGAACCTCTGAGGAGATGGCTTCGCGCAGCCCTGTGGGAGGTAGTGGTTCTGCAGTGGCAGTCGATCGAACCTGGGGGAAGGGTCGCAACACGTGCATGAGGAGAGCGATTAAGAATACCGCCACTTTCCAACGACGCATGGCAAGAACTTGATATTTGCACGAGTCGAAACGATGAGAACTGGTGGAAAGTAGAGAATGGTCAAGCCCCTCCGCCATTATGGCCTCCGTGCGAGTCCCTTTATGCTTGAAAGTCATTGCTGCTCGGCTGGAATAAGTTCCACCATTTCAGCCGCAACGCTGAAGCCGAATGCGGACCAAGTTATGATAGTCCCTCTAGCCCATCTCATGGCAATTCCGTTGCAGTTGCTGTCACCTCGCAGATTAACTCTCACTCTTAGCTCCGTTCCACTTGGTACATCTATTAAGAAACCATAAATTTCTGTTCAAAGTCTGTTTGACTTGAGGTTTAGGTTACGCATTTTGTGAGCTTTCGGTAGGGCCGCGTAGATCGGTGGGATTGAGCGGCCAAAGACTGTCAGCACCGTACTGTCCAAATCGAAAACTGCCTGCGTGGGTTGGTCCAGCATCGCCACGCACTAAGCGTCGTGCAGCTTGACGAGGGATCTCCGTCGCCGCTGCGCGAACCGATCGAGAAGGCGCCTCAAACTGGTGGCTTTCAAATATCCCTGCAAGCCCGTCAGATAGTGGAGCACACCGTTGTGGCGCAGGGGTTCGGTGGTCTCGATCCGTCCCAAGCCCAGCACCGGGGGGTAAAGGAGAGCTTGCAAGTACTCGCTGACACTGTAGCGGTTGTTTCGCTGCGCAAACCGGGTGTGGTCTGCCAAGGCATCCCCCAGCCCAATGCGCTGAAAGAAGTGCTCGAAGAGCGATAAGCCCGCGAACTGGGTCAGTCCGACTCCGTCGGCAGTAATTCTCAAATTTTGAGGGCCGCGGTGCATTGCTCCAAAGACACTTATAGTGGGGTTTTCGCGCAAAGGCTAAAATACACTCCGGAGCCACTGTTGACAAGGCATTTTGGTATTCTTCGAACGCCTTTCACGCCGAATTGAGGTTAACTCAATTCTCGGGCACGCTCAAAGCTTACCCTTCGTAGCACACCATCAGAGGTCTTCTGCTCCTCTAGATTGATGCTGTTTCCGGTCGCTATTTTCCCATCAGAACGCCAGCGGCAGGGTCCTGAGCATTCGCGCGGCGGGTTTATGCATCTCCCATTCTGGCTTTTCATCCGTAAGGTGCAGTGCGGGCATTCGTTTGAGCAGGGTTGAAAATATGATGAAACCTTCCGTGCGGGCGAGCGGCGCTCCCACGCAGAAGTGTATTCCCATTCCGAAAGCCAAATGGCGGTTGTCCTTCCTTCGAATGTCGAAGCGGTCGGGGTCGTCAAAGACGGCAGGGTCGCGGTTGGCGGCGTTGAGCATTTGAAACACCAACTCGCCCTTGCGGATTTTCTTGCCCCGCATTTCCGCATCCTGCTTCATCAGTCGAGGCTGGCGGGCGATGGGGCTTTCGTAGCGCAGCATTTCCTCGATGGCCGAAGTCATCAGCGCCGGATCGTCCTTCAGGAGCTGCAACTGGTCGGGATGGCGCAGCAGGGTGTAAATTCCATTGCCAAGCAGCGAGGTAGTGGTTTCATGACCGGCCACCAGCAGCGTTATGCAAGAGTTGATGAGCTCCGCCTCGGTCAGCCGGTCTCCTTCGGACTCCACGGCCGCCAACTCGCTCACCAGATCCTTAGCCGGGTTGCGGCGCTTCTCCCGAATCAGCTCCATGAGGTAAGGCTTGATTTCAATCAGCGCCGTCTGGGACTTGTGGATGACCTCCGGCGCGGGCTTGTTGACCCCCTGGAAGGCAAGGATCTCATCCGCCCATTGCTTGAACTGGTTGACCTGGGAACGGGGTACGCCGAAAATTTCTGAAATCACCGTGACGGGGACGGGAATCGCCAGGTCCTTAATGACGTCCATGTGCCCCGATGCCTGCACGGCGTCCAGAAGCTCATTCACAATTTCCTGAATTCGCGGTCGCATGGATTCCACCACGCGCGGCGTAAAGGCCTTGGAAACCAAGGCGCGAAACCGGGTGTGGTCCGGCGGATCGGAATGGATCAGGCTCTTGGGGCGATAATGCTCCTCGAAAACCTTGAACTCCTGACGCGTCTCCGGCGGCAGGTACTCAACCACTTTTCCCAGGCGGCCTTCGTTTGAGTGTTGGCTGAAATCCCTGAACGTGGTCACCATGTCGTCGTAGCGAGTCAGCACCCACGCGCCCATGGAATCGCTCCAATGGACCGGGTCCTCCTCGCGCAGTTGACGGAGCACGGGGTAAGGGTCCTCCTTGAACTCCCGAGTGACTAGCAGATCATCCAGCGCTTTAAGTGAAGCTGTTTGCATTGGTTCAATCTAACCGATATCAAGCGCATAAAGGTTTCATCAATAAGTCCCAAGTCGCAAGTGTCGGGTCAATGGCGGAGTCTACGGTCGCGGGAAACTGCAGTTTGCTCATAAATGGTAGCTCACCTATGACGAACAGATTGGTATTCGGCAGCCCTCATTCCTCAGGCGATCCGAGTCAAGAGTTAGCAGGAAGAGGTATTCCAAATCTATCGAGAAAAAATATTTTTTTGACACGGTACTACCCACTTCCTTTGAGCTTTGGTAAGAAATACTGTTCGTCAACTGTTATTCCCATGAATTCTCTCTCAGTTCACCTGGTACAAGAAACCCCGGTCAGGTCAAAGTCTGGTTGACGTAATTTGTATACCAATCGTGTGGAATCTAGCACGGTTAACACCCCCTCCACAGGAGGCGGGGCACATCCAAGATCTTTTAGCCCGAGACTCCACAATGCTACGCATGTAGTGAAGTGTCTGCAAGTGAGATTTAACGCGGATTCATCTAATACTTCGAACTCTTGATCGATGCTCAGGTGAAGGCGCGTGGAACTTCGTATCCTCTCCGACCGCGTAGCGGGCGAGTCCTGGACTTCGGGTATTTAACTTGAGGTACTACAGGAACAAGGGTCGGGAGCGAAAATAACCTTCACTTCCAAAGTTCAGTCAGCCTTCATGCGAAAATCCACTGACCTTTCTGCGGATTCTAAAAGAGGAAATTTTGAGTACAAGACCGGTACAACTTGATCGTCCCGAACGTGTTTTTCAGTGACTTAGGGTTGCCAACCGTGCCGCAAAGTCAATGAGATGCCTCAACTTGCCTACATTCCTAAACCGTAGGCCGAGGGTTCGAACCCTCCAGGTCCTCTTTTCAATAACTTACGAGCGTTAAAAGACCCAAGACTCACGGTGCCGTAAACCGTGGGTCAGCGGTTCAAGTCCTCTCGCTGACTCCAAATTTACGGTCACTTGGCGGGAATCTTAGAATGCGAAGAGTACAAACTGGCGATTGGGGGCAGTGAGATTCCACGTTGCCGGATCTTTGCAGAATCACGAGGTTCCAACTGTCCGACCAGGATTTTGGGCAAGCGCTGAAAAGACTTTGTGGTTTTGCCCCTCAACCCCCCTCTGATGATACCTCAAACTATGAGGGCGATGGGGGACAGTGCACTAAAGGTTTGCCTCCCCCCAGGAGTCTGTGCGTCTCATCTCGTAAACTCGGCTACATTATTAAATGCGGCGCAGTCAGGGTTATAAATTCATGGGGCGTTATGATCTTGGTTTTCTTCCAGAATCTCGGAAAATGCTTCTGATTGCCAGTCAC
>JASHSC010000009.1 GCA_030036915.1 Terriglobia bacterium | reverse complement strand
TATCTTCTGGAGGTCACGGTTGCGGGCCGAGTCGACCCGGCCACGGGGTTCGTGTTTGACTTGCCGAAGCTCGACGGGATTGTGGCGGAGCGCGCGCTGGAGAAACTCGACCACAAGAACCTGAACCTGGATATGGAGAACTTCCGCACTCAGGTGCCCACGACGGAAAATCTGTGCCTGGAGATTTACAAGCTTCTGCGCGAGCCCCTGGAAGACGCGGGTGCGGCGAGTGGATTACAACTGTGCCGCGTGCGACTGGAAGAGACGAGCCTGAATTTTTTTGAATGTGTCTCGGATCGCATCGAGCGCCGATTGATGTAAGCGCGGGAGCGCACGTAAAGCCCTCGGGAACTGAGGACGGGAGAAGGGAAAGGGTGGAGAAATAGGCATGAAGACACACGAGCTGGAAAACCTCGAGGAGTTGGAATCGACCGCCAATTCGGATCCTTTAGCAGCGGCAGTGCGCAAGATGATCGTGGAAATCGGCGAGGATCCGGAACGCGAGGGCGTGTTGAAAACCCCTGCGCGCGTGGCGAAGTCCATGCGCTTTCTCACGAGCGGCTACCAGCAAGACATCGAAAAGGTGCTGAATGGTGCGCTCTATTCCGTGGCCTACGATGAAATGGTGATGGTAAGGGACATTGAGGTCTTCAGCCTCTGCGAGCACCACCTGCTGCCCTTTTTCGGGCGCTGCCACGTGGCGTATGTCCCCAACGGGAAAGTGATCGGCCTGAGCAAGGTTCCGCGCATCGTGGATGTTTTCGCGCGGCGACTGCAAGTCCAGGAGCGCCTGACGGTGCAGATCGCCGAGACCATCATGGAGAAGATCAAGCCGCAAGGCGTGGGGGTTATTGTCGAGGCGCGGCATCTGTGCATGATCATGCGCGGCGTGGAGAAGCAAAACTCACTGGCTGTTACGTCCCACATGCTCGGGGTATTCCGCGATTGTGAAGGAACACGCTCCGAGTTTCTGCGTTTGTTGAAGGAGCGGGTGTGAGCAGGTTGCGGGCGCGAGCTTATTGTTCCGGCCGGGGGTCCCACGGTTCGATGAGTTGCGAAGGGGGCATACTCTCCACATATTCCCGAATGGCATCGCGGTCGTCAGGCTCAATTTCCTGGAAGAGAATTCCCATTCCCATTTTTTCCACTTCGTAGGTCACTTGCGCGCGGGCGGTCACAACCTTGTCAAGGTTGTTGAGGTTAAACCGTACGGTAATAAAGGATCCTGCCGGAAGCGAGTCAGTGGTTTCGATGAACATTCCGCCTGGGCTGATGTCACGCGAGAAAGCCAGGGTCATGCATTCATCGCATTGCACCTGCGTCGCGAGCGGGGCGCGCTTCTGCTGTCTGCGGTCGCCCGTTTTTTGATGAATCCATCGCAGGACCCTTTGCCGGTCTTCCTCACGGATTTCAGTGAAGCCCACTCCCGCGCCTTGCCCTGCCATAAGATATCGCACGCTGGCTTTGGCTTGAACGAGGGGAATATGCCGCGCGGGCCGAAAGCGCACGCCGATGATTTTCTCGGGTTCCAGGTCGATGACCTCCGTTAGAAAAAGCCCCCCTCCCCCCAGATTTGTGGCGATGGCGCGCAAGTAATCTTCTCCGGCAGAGGTGTATTCCACCGGGAGTCGGACTTGCAGGCGGGGATATTTGCGAACGTATGCTCTAGCCACGCGTTGCCTTGAGAACCAGCGATTCGTGAAGGCTGTCTCGCAGCCTGAAATATAACGTTGGTGCGGTCTCGGCGAAACAGTACTAAAGTACGGGTTGGAATTCTGAAGGCTGAGACTTGGCCGTTGCGGCTTCGGCCGGGATTGACTGCCCCGACAGGGGTGATTTCGAAGTTCCTGTATTGTCGTCGATTATTGCCCGATGGTGCCGCCATGGGCAATCCTGGACCGTCGCAGGTGCAAACGCTGGAAGGGGGGATTTCCTTTGCCAAAACCACCTGTTCATGCTAATCTCTTTTCGTACAATGAAGAGATGAGAAGCGAGGAGAGAACGGATGCCGTTGGCCCGTGAGTCGAAAGCCAGCACGATCGAACGATTTCGAGTCCATACCAAAGATACAGGTTCACCCGAAGTCCAGATTGCTTTGCTCAGCGAGCGGATCAGCTATTTGAACGACCACTTCCGCACCCATCGCAAGGACCACGCTTCGCGGCGTGGGCTCCTGAACATGGTGGGAAGGCGCAAGCGGCTGCTGGAATATTTACGGCGGCGTGACCCTGAGGCTTATAAGCAGGTCATCGAAAAGTTGGGCATCCGCAAGTAGTCCGGTGCATAACCCGAAAGTTATTCGATATTTCAAAGGTCAAGATGGTAAGGCGAAGCGATCCCCCGGATTTCCGGCAGGGATCGCTTTCGTTTTTTGGGGGTCTTCCAACCGGGCAGAAGGCCTCCAACCGATCAATGTCCACCTCGATTCGCAGCTCCCTGAATAACCAGAATGCCGGACGGCGTGGGTGCGAAATCACCCTGACGGACCGAGGAGCATGCCACGACCAACGATGCGGTATCTATGATCGGCGTGGATTACTAGGAGGAATAAGATGGAACAAGTTAGTATTACCCTGGGTTCAAACACCCTTTCGATTGAATGCGGCCGGGTGGCCAAGCAAGCCAATGGCTCTGCTTACGTGCGCTATGGCGACACCGTGGTGCTGGCGACCGCCTGCTCCACCGACCCGAGGGAAGGAATCGATTTCTTCCCACTTACGGTTGACTATCGAGAATACACCTACGCCGCGGGAAGAATTCCCGGCGGCTTCTTCAAGCGCGAAGGCCGGCCGACGGAGAAGGAGATTCTCACCAGCCGGCTGATTGACCGGCCCGTGCGGCCGCTTTTCCCCGAGGGTTTCAAGGACGAAACGCAGGTGATTGCGCTGGTGCTCTCCGCCGACACGGAGAATAACCCCGACGTGATCGGCCTGGTGGCGGGCGGAGCGGCGCTCTACCTTTCCGACATCCCGTTCTTCGCGCCGGTGGGCGCGGTGCGGGTGGGCCTGGTGGATGGCCAGCTTGTCACAAATCCCACATATAGCGATGTCAAGAAAAGCCTGCTGAACATTGTGGTGGCAGGCACGGAGGATGCGATCGTGATGGTTGAGGCGGGGGCGAAAGAAGTCTCCGAGGCCACCATCATCGACGCAATTCAGTACGGGCACGGCGAGATTCGCAAGATTGTCGCCGCACAAAAGGAGCTGTTCGCCAAATTGGGGCTGAAGAAGCGGGAGTTCAAGGCGCCCGCGCGCGATGAAGCGATGTCCGCGGAGGTGAAAGCCAAGGCCGAAGCTGCGCTCCACGAAGCGATGGACACTTCCAAGTATCCCAAGCTGGCAAGCCAGAACAAAATCGCCGAGCTGCGCAAGGGCCTGGTGGAAAGCTATCCGGAGGACGATGAAGCCAGGCGGAAGCTCGCGGCAA
>JASHSC010000099.1 GCA_030036915.1 Terriglobia bacterium | reverse complement strand
TTGGGCGGCGAATTGTCGCCTGCGCGGCATCGATGGAGGTCTCGGCGCCTGGCGGGACATGCAGCAGCCACGTGTAGGTGTGAGGCGCGGCCGATTCCACGCTGTCATGCACGATGAGGATGGAAGGTTTTATAAAGATGTAATCGCGCCTCAGGCGGCTGAGTTGGGCTCCGTCGGTGTACGCGGGCGCGAGGTCGGCGGAAAGGTAATCGGCGCCGGGGGAAAAGACGTGGCCGGTAAACTTCGCGTAATTCTGGAAGGCGGGCCAGTAGCGGCCATCGTAGTCCTCCTGGCTGAAGGCGTCACCATCCAGCAGCAGCGTGTTGTGCCCGGCGGCCTGTGTGAAGTAAAGGGGATAGAACGGATCCTGGTAGTAGTTGGCGTATCCCGCCTCGGCAATCAATTCTTCACCGAAAGCAGCCACCTGAAAACTGCCCTGGTCGTGGTGTTCATGATTGAACCAAGGCCCCACGCGAATGGAAATCACGGTGTCGTCAGGACTCCAACCGCTCCTCAGGACGGCGCTGCCCCGCTCGGGGAAAAGGCGCGAGGGCGGCGCCGGAGGCGGGCTCACAGTTCGCGTGCAGCAAACCAAATCCAGCAGGCCAGGCGCTTCCTCCAGGGTTCTGCCGGTGTCGTGGAGTTCAATGACGCCCATCAAGGTAAGGTCAGTCGCGGATTGGTAGAACGCCTGGAGCGCAGGTTCGCCGGCAAATTCCGCTCCCCAGGCGTAGCCGGAGTGCGCCCGCAATTGGCCGTCGAAATCCCCGGTATCGAGAACCAGGTCGGGGCGAACCTGCGCGTACTCCTGCCACCAGAACGCCTGCATTATGTTCTCGTACCCGTGCGGACGAATGTTAAGAGCGTGAAGCGCGGCCATTCCCCAGGAAAGCCCTTCCATGGCGAAATCTTCATACCCTGCCGGTTCAGCTTCACTGCCATCACCGGGGAACAAACCGCCCAGCAAGCGTTCGTAAGCGACGGTGAGCTCTGCGAGGGCCGGGCCGAAGTTGGCGGACCAATCCGGCAGATCGCCATACAACGCCACGCAGGCTTCAACCGCCCCTCCGACCGAATGGGCCTCATGATTGCTCGCGTCGATGGGCAGGCGGTCGTTCAGGAAATAATCCTGCAAAGTGGGGAGGACGGACAATTTCCAAAACGCTGCGCCAATCGTGGATTTTTCTTCGGGGGAAAGCTCATCGGCAATCAGGTCGTAGCCGAAGGCCACCCTCTGGGTGAAAATTCCAACTTCATAGTAGGTGTGCATTCCTTTGGCAATAAACCACGGCGGAGTCCAAGCGGGCCATTGCGAAATGGTGAGGAGGCCGCGCCGCGCGGCGTCCAGGGCCTCACGGTCGCCACTGATGCGAAAATCCAGGGCATTAAAAGCAATGGAGTTGCTGTATGCCTCCATCAAGTTGAAATACTGCGGGATGCCGGGATGAATGATATAGGTTGGAAGCTGCAGGATGTTGTCGCCGGCATGCGGATTGTAGGCGAGTGATTTCCGAAGCTCGACGGCGCGGCGATGAATGATGGCCAGCAGGTCGTTGGAGTAGGATTCCGACCGGAGCTGGTCCAGGCGCTGGGTGGTGAGAAGCACTCGGGGATGGGGTGGAACGTTGCCGAGGGCCAGAAAATCATACTCCGTCTCTCTCGCGGGGCTCGAAATCTTTGCACGATAGAGTCCGGGGTTTTTTGGCGCCGCCATCTCAAATCCGACGGCTGTAGCGGAGGAGCCCTGAGTGGCCAGCATGTGGCCATCGTCGCCGTAAATGGAAACCTTTGCTCCTGACATGGGAGACGCGTCGGTCCGGAATGATTTTCCGCAGTCGAACACTTGACGTGCGACCGCGACATTGTCAATTGTCGAGCGATCGAGTTCCGGCACGCGGACTTTCAGCTCGGCCGGCCTCTGCGCTTGAATCTCCAGAGTGTGGAGAGTCAGCAAGGTGTGAGAACCGAAGGAAGGCCTGGCCACCTCGGCTTCCAGAACGATGATCTCCACATCCGCCCCGGCAGGGGGAAATCCCAGTTCCTGCCCGGCGATTCGGGCATCGTGCGCGCCGGGCTCAAAGGGAAGGGCATGGCTGAAGCGCTTCCCGTCGATTGTCCCCAAGATCAGGCGCCCGCCCTGAACTTTTCCGTCCGTCGAAAAATCATATTCAAGGTGAAAGGAAGAGGATGGAAGGGCGTGAAACCGGAGCGGGCGAACTATTCCCGCGCGTAGGATCTGCTCACCGTAGGCAATTTTGTCGCGCACCAGCACTAGGGAACCATGCTGCGTTTCGGTATAGATGGAGGGATCGTAGCCAACGTCCTGAGAGAGCGGGAATCCCAGCCAGCCGGGGATTCCCTGGGAGAAATCTTCGCGGAAGGTCCACGGTTCAAATCCCGGTTCGGCGAAAAGGGAGGGGAGGCCTGTGGCGAGCAACCCAATCGTCATCGCGAGGGCCGTAAGTTTTAAACGGATCATGATCTGGATCCCCGAGCAGCTTCACGAAGGCTCAGCAGCGCGCCCGCGTGCTTGCGGACCTTCTCGATGGCCGTCAGCACATCGTCCACATCGTGTTGATCACCGAGAAAGATATAATGGTCCAGCCAGATACCGTCCTTGCAGACGCGTTCGCTTTCCGGAAGGGAGAGTGACTCGTAATCCTGATAACTTTTCCATCTTCCGCAGTCGCAGGGAGGGAGTGATTCCTTGCGGAAAAGCGGATTGCGGTAAAGCGGATAGGGATAAGTGGCCTGCGCCGGAATCCCTTCCGCTTGCAGGGCGCGAAGGAATAGATCGCGGTCCACACCGCTAAATGCGTCCGACTGATAGCGCAAGGTCAGCAGATAATAAGGATGATTGGTCACGCGCGGGTCGTTTTCGGGAAGAACCAGCCCGTCGAGGCCCCGAAGTTTCTCGCGAAAGTACTCCACGTTGCGCTGGCGAATTGCGGTTTGCTCCGGCAGCCTTTTCAATTGCGCGGAGAGGATGGCGGCCTGGAATCCAGTGAGGCGATAGTTGGAGCCCACGATGAAGTGTTCAAACCAGCCCCCGCCCTTTCGCCGTCCGCAATTGCAATAGCTCCATACTCTTTCCGCGACGGTGGAGGAATTGGTTATGACGATGCCGCCTTCACCCGCCGTGGCCAGCTTGAAGGCCTGAAAGCTGAAGGTGCCGGCGGAGCCAAAAGTGCCCACGGGAATTCCTTGCCAGGTGGCTCCGTGGGCATGGGCGGCGTCTTCAATGAGGGCCAGACCCCGGCGGAGGGCGATGGCGCGGAGGGCATCTACATCGGCAGGGTGACCGCCGAAGTGCACGGCAATGATGGCGCGCGTGCGGGGCGTGATGGCGGCTTCCACAGCCTCGGGGGAAAGGTTCAGAGTTTTCGGGTCGATGTCGGCAAACACCGGAACGCCATGGCAAATCACCACGGCCGTGGCCGTGGCCACAAAGGTGATGGGAGGGACGATTACCTCGTCGCCACATTCCAGATCCAGCGCCCGCAGGGCAACTTCCAAGGCCACAGTGCCGTTGCAACAAGTGATGGCGTGGCGCGCGCCGTGAAGACGGGCAAAAGACTTTTCAAATCGCTCCACTTCCGGGCTGTAACCGCCCCAGGTTCGGCTGCGCAGGACTTCCTCGATCAACTCTTCCTCATCCTTTCCAAAGTCCGGCCATGAGGGGAATGGTCTCTCTCGAACCGGCCGGCCACCCAGTAACGCCAAATCCATATTAACGGCCTCCCGAAAGGACTTTATCCGTCAAACGGCCGGTATAGCCAAGAAGCGTGGAAATTTCACGGCACGTCTCCATCAGCGCGCCGGCAATTTCCTTGTCGCGGGAGGGTTTTACGCGCATGGCCGGGCCCGAAATGCTGATGGCGGCGCAAACATGGCCTTGCGGATCCAAAATGGGCGCGCCGATGCAGCGGGCGCCCTGCGAATCCTCGCCGCCATCCACGGCGTATCCGCGCGACCGGACTCTTGCCGCTTCGTTGCACAGAGCCGAAATCTCGGTGATCGTGCGCGTCGTCAATTTTCGCGGGGGATTGGCCTTCAGCAAAGCCTCAATCTCCGGCCGGGGCAGGCGACTGAGCAAACATTTCCCCAGGGCCGTGGAATGAAGCGGGCTGCGCATGCCCGCATGCGCGGCCAGACGAAAGGCATGTGAGCATTCCAGGACGTGAATATAAAGCACCTCACCGCCATCCAAAACCCCAAGGTTGATGGTCTCCTGAAACTGGCGGAGCAAATCCGCCATGAAGGGAGCGGCCAGGCTGCTGAGGTTGGACCTGGGCGGGTAATCGCCCGCAAGGCGGCTGAGCCGCGAGGTGAGGGAATAGCGCCCCCCACGGATCTTTTCAACGTACCCGAGCTTTTCCAGAGTGAAGAGGATGCGAAAGACGTTACTCTTCACCAAATGCGTACGAACGGTCAAGTCTCCCAGGGCCACTTCGCGATCACCCTGAAATGCCTCCAGGACGCGAAAGGTTTTTTCCAGCACAGAAATGTGGTTGTTGGCGGGCATAAACCACAAAGCAGTATAGCAGCGGGTGCGGGGATTGTATAGAGGAAATGATTGGTAGTTCTACCAAGTAGAATTATTTATTCCGGCGATAAGCATTTATAATGTGCATGAATGCTGTTGACTTTACACTCCGACTTCTATATAAACTCCACATCGTGTTTAGGTCGTTCTGTACAATAGAACGAGCAAAACCTCGGGTAATTGGAATCGGGGGCTTCAGACATTGCAACGATTTAAGGAGGGCATCTCGATGGTGCGGAACTACGTCAGGGCCATGCTTGCCGCGTCTCTATTCCCTCTCCTCTTTGCGGGGGCGGGATTTGCGCAAACCTCACACGGAACGATTGTGGGCCACGTTTCCGACCCCTCGGGGGCGGCCGTCCCCGCGGCTCAGGTGACCGTGACCGATCTGGGAACCAATGTATCCTCGACTTACACGACGGGACCATCCGGCGACTTCTACATTCCCTCCTTGTTGCCCGGGCCTTACCGGGTGGCAGCGGAGAAGCAAGGGTTCAAGAAGGCTGTGGTCGCCTCGGTGACGCTGGAAGTTGACCAGACCCTGCGCGTGGATATGGTGATGCAACTGGGGCAGACAACCCAATCTATTCAGGTAACCGCCGCCGCACCCATGCTGCAAACCGACACGGCAACCCTGGGTAACGTGGTGACCACTCGCCAAGTGGATGAGTTGCCGCTGAACGGCCGCGACTTTACCGACTTGATCCGTCTGAATGCCGGCGTGGGCGAGCTCGAAGGCGGAATCGTGACCGCCAATACCGTTGACCTGCACGGATACGACGACAACTGGCACAGCGTGAGTGTGAACGGCGCGCGCCCGGCTTCGGTGAGCTACATGATCGACGGGGTGAGCGTCAACGATCCGGAATTCCAGCGCGCCTCCACCATTCCGCCGCCCGACGCGATTCAGGAATTCACGCTGCAAAACGGATTGTACTCCTCGGAGTTTGGACTGGGTTCCGCGCAGGTCACCGTGGCGCTAAAATCCGGCACTAACCAATTGCACGGCTCGATTTGGGAATTCCTGCGCAACGACGCGCTCCAGCCCATGCAGCCGTTCTACCACACCAAGACCCCGCTGAAGCAGAATCAGTTTGGGTTCACGGTGGGCGGGCCGGTGGAAATTCCCCACCTTTATAACGGTAAGAACCATACTTTTTTCTTCGGCGACTATCAGGGCGGGCGGCGGGTGAGCACGACGAATAGCCTGGCGCAGGTTCCGACCCCTCAGGAACTGCAAGGCAATTTTTCCGACTGGCCCCAGCCGATCTACAACCCGCTTTCGGGTGTCACCAATCCCGCCTACAACGCCTCGGCGCCCGCCTCGCCCACGAACACTCCGGTGCTGCGCACAGCATTCACCAACAACCAGATTCCCAGCGGGATGATCGCCGCTGCCAGCGGAGCCATCGCCAAGTATTATCCCGCTCCGAACATCACCTGCACACTGCCGTGCAACAACTATCAAGGTTCAGTCACGGCGGCGAACAATATGAATCAATACATGACTCGCATCGACGAGAACATTGGGAATTCCAACCGGATTTACGCGCAGTGGCTCTATCAGAAGGAGACGCTGCTGAATCCCGCGCTGATGCCGCTTTCCGGAACCAACACCGCGCAAAGCGGGGCGCTTGGCAGCTTGCAGTGGTCGCATATTTTCAGCCCCAACATGCTGAACGAGGCGCGCTTCGGGTACAACCGGTTCAATTTACTTGCCGACTATCAGACGGCGTTTGGCTCTACCAATTATTGGGCGCAGGTGGGCCTGACCAACCTGAATCCCAATTCGGCTTTCTTCGCGTTACCGGCCATCGCCCTCTCCACGAATTACACCAGCATCGGCTACAGCGGGACGGCGCCCATCGACGAGCTCAACAACATTTTCCAGTGGAACGACGTCTTTACATGGACGCACGGCCGCCACAGCATGAAGATGGGTGCGGACATCCGGCGCAACCAGGATTTCAACGACACGGGGAGCCATGGACAGGGCAGCATGAGTTTCACGGGCAAATATACGGCGGAAAATCCGCTGCTCAGCCAGGTCGCAGGGGCTGCGGGCACGGGCGACGGGCTGGCCGATTTTCTGCTTGGGTATGCTGGCGCCGTCCCCTCATTTTCCGCCTTCGACTCCAGCATCTTTAATGATCGCAGCACCGACTGGATGATCTATTTTCAGGACAACTACCGCGTTACGCCGCGGCTGACCGCGAACCTCGGCCTGCGCTATGAAATTCAGGAACCCTTTCATGACACCTCCGATGGCGGCCGGCTCTTCAATTTCAACTATCCGGGCGGGCAGCTTTTGTATGCCAACCAGAGCTACACCCAGTTGGGAAACAATTCTGTTCTATTCGGCTGCTGCGCCCAGCCTAATTTGATCCATACGGACCTGCGCGACTATGCTCCGCGCATTGGACTGGCTTTCCGTCCCTTGGCCAACAACGACCGCCTGGTGATCAGGACCGGTTACGGGATTTTTTACGATGTGCAGGATAACTATTACCTGGAAGGGTCGACGTATAAAGACGTCCCGCTTCTTGAGCCCACTTTGACGACTCCCACGGGCCTTGAAAGCACGCCACCTATTGACATCCGCAACATGTTCCCGGCGCCGTACTCGATTGCCGACCGCACCTTCCCGGCTCCTTATTGCCAGGCGCCGTCCTCGTCCGTGATCAATGCGCAGGGCGTGGTGACGGAGGTGGAGAATTATTGCCCCGCTTCTTCTTCGCAGATGCCCAACGCCCGGAATCCTTATCTCCAACAGTGGGGGTTGAACGTTCAATATCAACTCGCGCCAACCCTCATGATGGAATTGGGTTATCAGGGTTCGCACGGGCTGCGCGAGCCGATTCAGTGGATCTTTAATCAGGCGACTCCGCCCCCGACCACGGGCAACCCGAACAATAGTGATACCTATCCTTCCCAATGTCCCGCCGGCACGCTGAATACGACGTGCTTCCCCATTGAAGGTCGCGTGCCTTACGGGAATTTCGGCGACACGATGTTTGCCAACGGCAACATTCTCATGTCGAAGTACAACGGTTTGACCTTCAAGCTCGACAAACACTTCTCTCACGGACTCCAAACCCTGGTATCGTTCACTTACAGTCACGCCATCGATCAGTTCTCGGAAATCCAGGCGCAAAGCGGCACTATTTCTTCCATCGCTCCCGATGCGCATAACTTGAAGTTGCTGTGGGGCTCCGCCAATTACGATCAGAGGGTGAGGATGGTGTGGAGCTCATTGTATGATTTGCCCTTAGGTCGCGGCAGGCGATTCCTCAATCAGGGTGGAGTCGTCAACGGCCTGGTGGGAGGATGGCAGGTGAACGGGATCATGACCCTTTCCGATGGCCCGCCCTTTGACATCGGCTGCTACTGCGGTGACCAGGCGCAGATCGGAAACGCCTATAACACTGAGCACGAAAACCTGCTCAGCGCTCCGCTTGCAGGGATCACGCGCAGCGATTATCAGTGGTTCAATCCCGCCGCTTTCGGTACACCGACTCTGGGCACGCAGGGGACGGCGGGAAGAAATATTCTGAATGCCACGCATCAGACCGCCCTGGACTTCTCTGTTTTCAAAGATACCAAGATCAATGATCGGCTCGCGACACAGTTCCGGGCGGAATTCTTCAACCTGCCCTCGAGCGAGACGTATTTCCCGCTTTTCCCCATTAACGACGCCGCCTCGACGGGGTTTGGGTCCATCATTACGCCCAAGCTGGGGGAGAACAACGGGTATCTCTTCAACCCGCGAATCATCCAACTGGCGCTGAAGCTGATTTTCTAACTCAGGACAGGGCGCGGCGTCGAAAGCAAGTCCGCGCCCAAACCCGACTAATTTACGAGGCCTCGACATGAGTTTTCCCGTTCGGCGTGTGTTCGACTATTTTCTCGTGCTGCTTCTCGGACTGTGCTTAGGACCAAGCGTGCGCGCCGGGGACTCGCCCCCGCCTCGAGACCACGCCATGGGCACGGCTCCCTGCGCCTGGGCGGAGCCCCTTCGCGCCGCCGATCATTCCCTGGATGTTCCTGCCACCATCAGCATCCTTCAGAAAAATCATTTCAATTGCATCGCTCAGGTTGTTGAGAACGGTCCACCCAACTCCTACGATGATCTCAAGCGCCTTCTGGAAGCAGCGCAACCCGCGGGGATTTCCGTTTGGCCGGTCCTGATCCCGCCCAGCGAAGGGGGCACTTCGCTGCCTTACAAAACCGATTATGTCGCCTGGATGAAAGACCTGGCGCGCCTTTCCCGGAAATATCCCGCCCTGCGCGGCGTCAACATTGATGACCTGATGAGCGGGATCAGCGTCAAGACCTTCACGCGATCGTATGTTTGCAGCATTTACCAGGCCAAGCAGGAGATCAATCCCAACCTGCTTTTTGTTCCCACCGTCTACGATCTGGACCGGAGCGTGGCGGACCGCCTGACCGGCTGCGTGGATGGAGTCTGGTTCTGGTGGGTGAACCTGGAAAAAAACAATGCGTTTCGCTCCCTGCTGGAAGACAGCCGCTATGTTGTCGCCGGCCGATTCCCCATCTATGCCGGCGTTTATGCGC
>JASHSC010000008.1 GCA_030036915.1 Terriglobia bacterium | reverse complement strand
CGCCAAGGAATACCCGGACCGCAAGACCGGCGAATCCCAGGGCCTGACGCTCACCAGCGTGGCGCTGACCAATCAACCGTTTTTGGATGAACTGCCGGAGATTTGGCTTTCGGTCGAAACAAGAAACTGGAAATCCGAAGCTGGAAATCCGAAATCGCAAAGCGAGACCCAGTCTCCAGTTTCCAGTTCCCAGTTTCTAGTTCCGAATTTCGAAGATACCCGCCTTTCGGCGGAACAAGGAGGAAATATGGCAATGCTGACTCTCAAGTGCTCCGCCGACGGCACGCACAAAGCTTACGATGGTGAGAATAAAGTCGGTGAAATCGATCACGACCACCTGTGCGATTACGCTGCCAAGCATCTGGGCAAAACGGCGGATTCCGACGCCGGCAGCCTGAGCGCGCCGGGCGCGGGCACATCGACCTTAAGCGCCGACGCTTGCGCGATGTTCGCCCGTGAAGTCGGCGCGGAAGGCAGATCGGCGGACGAGATCCGCAACCTGCTGGCGCTGGCGCTGCACCCGCCCAAGGCGGAAGTCACAGTGCTGTGCGAAAGCATCGGCCCCGACGGACGGCTGAACCCGCAGCGCCTGGATTCGCTCGACGACAGCGGACGCATCAGCCGTTCGGCGTGGCGCCGCGCCAAGGAGGCCGAGCAGCGCGTGCTGAGCGCCTTCCAGCGCGGTCAAATCACGCCGGCCATGATGGCCACGGGCGCACCGCTGCGCCTGGCGCTTTCCGACGGCCCGGCTTTCAAGTCGCTCATCGAAGACCGTCCGGCAATGTACAGACCGAATTCCGTGGTCGGCCTCGGCGGCACGGGTTCGGAGACCGGCGAATCACCCCGCCAGCTTTTCTCGCGCCTGGTGGAAGAAAAGAAGCAGCAACTCTTGCAGGCGGAGCCGCGCCTGAATGAGCTGGAGGCCCATCGCAAGGCGGGAGCCCTGGTGGCGAAAAGTAATCCCGACCTGCTCAAGAACTACCGCGCGGACGCGAAGAGCGTGTAACAGAAACTGGAAACTGGAAATCGGAAACTGGAAATTAAAGGCAAGTTTCCAGTTTCAAGTTTCTAGTTTCAACTTCAAGGAGGAACAAAATGGCACTAGGAAATGAAGGACTGACGGCCGCCAAGTTTGACACCAACATCCGCGCGCTGCGCGGCACGGTGATGAGCTTGCCGGTCTATAACCCCGCGACCGAATCGGATTTCTACGTCGGGCTGCCTTCCGGATTCAACACGGCGCCCACGGGAGTGCTGTCCCAGGACGTGGTGGAGCCCGGTTATCCGCTCACCTCGGAACTGTGGCTCGACCCGACCACCAACAATCCCATCACCGGCTCGACGCCGCCCACGCCGTTCACCTCGCAGGGGCGCGCCTGGGGCCTGGTGATCAACGCCGCGGAGGCTGAGGTGATCGCCGCGGACACCACCATTCAGGCTGAGGACGATGTGGTGATTGCCGACGCCTATGGCCGCGTCACGTCGATTCGCAACGTCACCACGGGCAACACCGCGTACGTAGTGGGCAAGGCCAAGTACCCGCCCACGGCGGTGAATCAGCGGATTCGCATTCAGGTGAATCTGCACCAGACGAAGGTTTAACGCTTGTCCCTGGTCCTTGGTCCGTTGTCATTTGGACCATCGATCAGGGAAGCCCTCGCCCGGAGGGGAATTCCGATCTGATCGGAACTATCCCGCTGCGCGAACCCTTTTCCGTACTCCCTCGCGGAATTGTGCGATGGACCAAGGACAAAGGACCAAGGACAAATCATGGAAGTTTCTTTAGCCCATCTCGACCAGTTTTTGACGAATTACTCGATTGTCTACCGCAACCAGGATTTTGTGGCGGGGCGGTTGTTCCCCGACTTCCCGGTCGCGAAACAAAACGATCGCTATCCGATTTTCGGGTTCGAGCGTTTCAAGGCCTACAACACGGAACGCGCCCCGGGCAGCGAAGCCAATGAACTGCCCGCTTGGCGCATGTCAAACGATGAGTACTACTGCGACGGCAAAGCGCAGAAGCAGCTCATCCCCGACGAACTCAGAGCCAAGTGGGACTTCTCCACCGGCCCGGAAGTCTTTACCACCGAGACTCTGGCGGACATCATCGACAAGCAGCGCGAGATTCAAGTGTTCAACCTGATCATGAACACTTCGTCGATTCCCAGCACTACGCTGACGGGAACGGCGCAGTGGAGCGACTTTCAGAACTCCGATCCCGTTGCCGCCATCACCGCGCAGCGCACCACCATCCTGCTGAACAGCACCAAGGAACCGAACACGCTGCTGCTGGGTTACCCGGTGTGGCTGCAGCTCATCCAGCATCCCATCATTCTCGACCGGTTTAAGAACCACGCGCTGCCGCTCGGGTATCCCACCGATCAGCAGCTCGCCGGATTGTTCAACGTTGAGAACCTGATCGTCGCCAAATCCCTGTATGACACCACTCAACAGGGAATCGCGACCAGCCTGAATTACATCTGGGGCAAAAACGCCATCCTGGCTTACGTCCCCTCGGGGCAGGGACAAATGATGATCACGCCGGGCACAACCTTCCGCTGGCTCTACGGCGTTCCGCAGAACGGTGGAATGCTCGTGAAGCGCTATCGCGTGGAAGAGCGCAGCGGCGACATGATCGAATTCCAAACCTATTACTGCGTGAAGCTGGTCGTGCCCAGCGCCATGTACGTTTTCAAGTCGGCGGTGGCGTAGCCGCTCAGAAACTGGAAACTGGAAATCGGAAACTGGAAACTAACGGCGAGTTTCCAATTCCAAGTTTCCAGATTCCACGGTTGTCCAGTTTCCAGTTTCTAGTTTCCGATTTACATCCGGAGGATTTCGATGCCCAAGTACCTGGTTCTGCAGCCCATCGAGAAGAATGACGTTCTGTACGTTCCCAGCGGCACATTGGGACCGAAGCAACTGCCCAGCGGCGGTCATGGGAGGCCCATCCCGGTGAATGCCACGGGTGAGATCGAGCTGAGCGAAGAGGAAGCCAGCACCCTGATTCATGGTCAGGTGCCTCTGTTCGAGGGCAAGCCCGAGCCGGTCGGCGGCGCGGAGGCGCGGGAAAAGAAGGCGCAGGAGGAGGCGGCAGCCGCAGCCGCCAAAGCCGCGGCGGAAAAAGCCGAATACGAGGAGTTCGTGGCGTTTCGCGCGGCAAAGGCGGCGAAGAAAAAGTGAACAACCGACCCCTCACCC
>JASHSC010000098.1 GCA_030036915.1 Terriglobia bacterium | reverse complement strand
GACGTTCCTGCTGTATGGATTCAGTTGCGTCATCTGCATCGTGGCCTACCGCAACCACAGTAGCTACAGTTTCATCCGCCATATGGCGGTGCCGGTCTTCGGTGTGGTGGCGAATATCGCCTGCATGGCGTTTTACGTGATTGGGCCTTTCATGGGTTACGGTACCAAGATGGAACCATTGTTGGCCCTGGGAGTCGCAGCGGTTTGGGCCATCTTTGGCGGAATCTACTTTATGCGTTCGAGCAAGAAGAAGGGGCGAACGACCTTAATTGGCAGCAAGGAGGCCGCCTCCAAGGCTGCAAATGTCGCGTAGTGCTTGCCGGAAAGTAGGGCGATGACGGGGGGATTTTTTCGCGGGAAAGAACGCTGCGGCAGCCAGGCAACCGGCTGCCGCAGCAGGAAAGATTCTTCCGTCAACCCGGAGGCGGTCCGCAAGCTGACCGGGCGCTTTCCATAGCGGAGGCATCATCACCTTACTGCCACCATTGCTTCCGTCCATTCTCGCAGGTCCCAATTCCCAAAGGCGATGTCCGCCGTAACAATTCCCAAACCCGCCGCGCCAGCGGTGACTGGCACATGCATAGCGCGCTCTCCTCGTGGCGGTATGGAAACGCGCAGCGGGCCGGCTGGCGCGTGCCAGCCGGCGGGAACGTGGGGAGTGACCGAAAACACTTGCCTTTGTGGCGAGTGGTTCCGGAGAATCACCTCCAAATCCACCCGCCCGCCTGCCCCGATTTCGGCGGCGTAGGGGTAAAAGCGCGCCCATTGTTCGTCCACGCCGAAATTCGGGTCGTCCCACGGTAGCAGCGCGGCCATCAACTCTTTCCGCGCGGTGAAATTCGAAATCATGAAATCCAATTGTGCCGGTGAAAAACGAAAGCCCGGCGCCACGTGCTGGTTGATGAGGAAATAATCTCCGGTCAGGCCCTGAATTCGCCGGAGGCAATCTATGTAGCCTTCATCGGGAGGCAAAAGATTACGATTCAGGAGACAATAGTCATCCATTCCGGTCGGGGTAAAGGAATCGCCCGCGAAAAAGACGCTTTTCCCACTGTTATGGCGAACCAGCAGTCCGCCATGAAACAACGTCTGGCCGGGGAAGTAGGAGTAAGTGAACTCGAACTCATTCCATTTCTGTCGTTCTCCTTCCTTCATGGGGTGGCTGCTGCGGATGGGGTTGGAGGTGAGGCAGGGCATCTTGTAGGCCCCGGGATTTTCCAGTATGTCGCGCATCTTATCGCAAAAATAGATGGGGCAATGGAACTGATCGGCCATGGCCTGGGCATGGTCGGTGTGGTCGTCGTGATAATGGGTAATATAGATGCCATCCAGTTGCTTCACCCGCCCCTCCCCATGCAACCGCCCGACTTCGTTCATCACGCGCTGGCTGCCGCAATCCACCAGAAAACCCGCTCCCGAGCCGGAAACAATCAGGCGCGAGTTCGTAATTGGAATGACCCACTCCGGCAATTCCACTTTCTCGGCCATGGGCATCCAGTCGAGCGACTCCTGACCTAGCACGCGCGCTGCCATAGCCCGAATCTTGTCATCGCCGCGGTACCAACGCAGTGCGTCGATGGAGAAGTGACTGGCAAACACCGCTCGCAGGCGCTGAGTCAGCGTGTCAATCGCCTTCACTGGATCGCGTATCACCGGCCCCCGAGCCGGAACCAGCAGATCCGGTTTCCAGGCCGCGATCTTCTGAAGGCTGGTCAACACATCGCCAGCCCGGGCCGCGTAGCCGTGATAGCCGTCTTCCTTCACACTCGGTATTGCATCCTGAAGACTGAACAGGTCCAGGACGCGGCCATCGCCGTAAATCAGATCGCCTGTGAAGGCAATGCGCTTGCCTTCGATTTCGCAGAGGTATGAAACCGCGCCACGCGTGTAACCTGGCGTGTCCATTACCTGGAGGCCTTCGATCGCATCGCCATCGCGAACCGTGCGTGCAATCGCCAGCGGTTCCGCCAAGACCCGGCTGGACTGGCAGGCGTAATCATGGAATCGCTTAGTGCGGTATTTGTCCCAGAATTCCAACGCACCTGTAAACAGGTCTTTCTCGGCCTCCGGCACCACCGCCTGCGCGCCATGGCGGACCATCGCTTTCCCGGCCCATACCACATCACGGCGATGGTGCGTGAAGAGAACCAACTTCGCCGCCGCCGGCACGTCCCGAGGGTCGCCGTAGATGGCCACAGTCCCACCGGGCCGGTCGATGAGCGCGCCGTTCACCGCTCCGCTCACCAACGAAACACCCGGAGCAATCTGCTCGGGTTGCGTCGCCCGCGCACCACGGCTGCCGACAAGTGAGCTGGCTGCCGTGCCGAGAGCAATTCGCATGAATTCGCGACGATGACAGAGCATAAATTCAGATTCACAAGATAACGAAGAGAATGCAAGAGTGTAATCGGCGTGCCCGATAAACGCAAATCCTTGGCAGGGAGATTGGAAAGGCAGACCCGGGCAATATGGCCCATGGCTGGGGCAGGATCATCCGTGGTTTTTATCGATAAGCGGACGTATTGAGCGCGTGGCTGGCAGGCGTAATTGCCAACGCTTGCCAGCCGCCCCATCGAGGGAAAAAGGTTCCTGAACCCTTTTCTCGCGTTTACCTGTCGAGCTGCATCCGAACCTCGGGAAGCACGGCCGTGCCTTCTGCCTGCACGGCGTCCAGAAGATTCGGATCAAGTCCCAATGCCATCACAATCGTCGGCGCCACTTGGGCGGTGGCCGTAGCAGTCGCGACCGTCTGGGGTGTAAAGGCGGGGTTGGTCACGAGCAAGACCACATTGGTGTCGTCATGTGCGAATCCACCGTGATCACCAATCATGGTGGTGCTGCCGGAATAGGTTATACCGACGTTCGGCGTCACGATAATATCCGGAAACTCAGGCGAGTAGGGCAGACACGAGCTCATTGATCTCATCCAATTGTGGTTTTAGGCTTTCCCTCATGTACCCTCGCAAGGAAGCGATTGAAGAACCGGCAGGAAAATTACCTGATTCCAGGACCTGCGCCGCTCGCTTTCGTGCATTTGCTCCCAACCCAGCTATATCCCGATGCTTTGATTTCTGGTGGTCGAATACAGGAATCGGAAGCTCTAAAAGCTTCTTTTCTATGTCCCGTTCACCCAATAAGCCTGTGGATTGGAACGGCTTGATGGCAAGGTTGACAGCGTCAGAGTTGAGTACGGCCGTCAAGTAATCGGCTTCTTGCTCAGTGGCAACCGCGATGGAGTAGAGTTTGTGTTCCACAATGAACGGCACGGGCCGGGATGCTCGGTCGAAATGGGCCGCGCAGACATTTGTTCCTGCCGCGTTGTACAGCACAAGATGACGTTGATTCAGATTCTGGGCCGTCAACTTTCCCTGGTAATCAAGCCAATCATAAACGCTTTGCCTGGCGGCTTTTTCTTCACGCTTCTCCGACCATATTCGTTCCGCCTCTGTCATCCACTTGCCGAATTCTCGATAGCCCTCTTTAGTCAACTCCTCGGCAGTCAAAACGCTCAATTCCCCGTGTTTTGATTCGAGAGGAAGAACAACTGTGGCGGGCGTCAGTAAAGCGAACGGCAGCAAATGCCGAGCGATGGCAGATGTGTAAATGAACCGACCTTCCACAGGGCCATCCATCACAACATCATCATAGGGTTTCTTTGCTTGCCTTGCCTGTTCGGGGTCGGTCTTTGCCCAGTAGACTCTCTCCGGGTCAACGTGAGCGTCCAAATCGTTGACCCGCACGAAGTAGATACTCCTCGGTACAATCGTTGCGCCCTGCTTGAATATCCCCTGATATTTACTCGGTTGTGATGGCGACGAGGCGCCAGGGGCTGTTGAAAAAGCAGCGCGAGTTCCCAGATATATCACCCGCCCCACTTTGGTTGTTGTCTTGAGATTAACCTTCGCCTTATCCCAAGGAACATCTCGACCGGGCAACTTACCCCGCCATTCCTGCACTGCCATCGGGTCCTTGGAGCTTCCCGTGTTCGTATCACGATTTGCAAACAGGACGCACGCAGGGACGTTGAACAGCGGTTCCACATCCCACAAGTCCCAGTATTCCGTCAGCCGGAGCTTTGTACTCATCGAATAGCGGCGCAGAATCAGGTTCTGATGTTGGTCGGCGTTCAAAATTGCCCTCGGCATGACGAAAGCCAGCCGAGCGCGTGGCCTCGCGAACGTCGCCATTGAATGGGCTAAGAAAACGGTAGCGAGTTCCATGTGAGTGAACAGCTTTTGCAACTTCGGGGCGATTTGGTAACGCTCAACGGCCCGGTTCTTGATTTCCCGCTGATAATCGGGGTCAGAAATGTATCGGTAGGAGAGCCATGGCGGGTTTCCAATTATGAAATCAAATTGCTCCTTGAGCATCGCAGGGCGGTAGCTATTCCGAATAATAAATGACCAAATCGAGTTGTCACGCGCCTTGATTAGCTCCGCCAGCTCCTCAGTGAATTTCCAGAGTGCATCCAGTACCTTTTCGTACTCAAGAAGGTTCGAAAGGTTGGGAACGGCGACGGACAGATTCTTGGCCATGCTCGCTCGGCTATCTTTGCCAGTTCGCGCGTGTTCTTCAGCGATCGATGTGCACGCCGCAATCGCGTCATCGAAAAGCTCGGGGTTGTGGATGAGCATGTCCGGGACAATGACGCTCTTCTGGCTTTTCTTACCGCCGAAGGTGATTTCCACGCCGCTCAGTTTCTCAATCAAGCTGGCCTCGACCTCCCGAGGTAGAAACAGCGAGTCAGCCAGGAAAACAGGAATCTGAATCGGCTTCCTTGCTGAACTCACGAGTTTGCCGAGGGCCAGCACGTAGGTCGCTCGTGCGATGGTCACCGCCACGGGGTGGATGTCGATTCCTTGGACACTGCTGAGAACCACCTGAAGGCGTTCGTTGTCCGTTCCGTCTTTGTTATGCTGCAAGAAATGCGTGATGGCTGCCCGGAGGAAACTCCCGGAGCCGCAACTCGGGTCAAGAACTGCCTTGTACCCATGTTTTGGCAGTAACTCGGCGATTATCCGCTCGCAAAGCCAATCGGGAGTGTAATACTCTCCAAGATCGTGACGGTCCTTCGGGTCAATCAACTGTTGGTAGACGCCCTTGAGCACGTCTTCCCTGACTTGGGAAAGGTCATACTCGGCAAGGTGGGAAATTATGCGCTGCCATGACGGGGCCAGTGCCTTCTCTGCCTCGATGTTCCGCACCCAATGAAAAAAATCATCATCGACAAGATTTGCCAGCCGCTTTGACTGGAAATACTGCCCCGAGAGCACGCTCCTGGCGACCTTGGCCAAGTCATCGCTGCTTTTGCCTTTGGAAAGTGCCGCCCAAATGAGAAGCTGGGCAATACTTGCGAGGTACGTGTGCCGCAGGAAGAGATTTTCGAGTTCGGAGACCTCCCCACCAGTTTCAATGTCCTTTGCTTCCGTCGTGCTCTCCGTGAGGCGACCATAAGTAACCGCCAAGTACCTTTGCCAAGTTTCAAAGGCCAATTTCGCTTCGGGTTCGCTGTTGGCCTTTACCCATGCTCTTTTTAGTGCTGCCATCGCATCACGATAGAGTGGACTCCAACTTCCAAAATCCAACTGGAACCGTTCGGCGGTCGGCTCGATCTGCTGCGGTCGAAAGAGAAAGCTAGTGAGCCATAGCCAGAAGGCGTCAAGCGTTTTCTCGTTGACCTCAAAAGTGCGTAATTCGTCAAGTACCACACTCTCAGGCAACGGCTTCGCCCCTTTGGGAAGTACGGGACGATAAATTTTCCAGTGGATTCCATCAGATGCGATAGCAAGCAGTGAACGTTGAGCCTTGTCCTGCTGCCATGTGCCCGCCACATACTCGCGAAGTTGCTCTTCAGCGTCAGCGAGAGTCGCAGACAGTGACTTTTCAAATTCAATAATCGCATTGCCATAGTAAACGTCAGCGTGGCCCTTTTTGACGCTGTCTGGTCGACTAATCCGAATCAGCTTTTCCACACCACGAGCGTAT
>JASHSC010000097.1 GCA_030036915.1 Terriglobia bacterium | reverse complement strand
GGCAACACGCGGCCCGAGGCAACCCCGGGAAACGATCTCGGCCGCGTGGCCGACGATTTCCCGCTCGATCACCTGATGCTCCAACTGCGCAGAACGCCCGAGCGCGAGCAAGCCCTCGAGCAGTTCATCAAGGAGCTGCACGACCCCGCTTCGCCGCACTTTCATCACTGGCTCACCGCAGGGGAATTCGGCAAGATATTTGGTCCCTCGGCGGAGCAAATCACGCAAATTTCGGCGTGGCTCGGGTCGATGGGATTTCAAGTCCATTTCGTCTACCCCAGCCAGATGTTGATTGACTTCTCGGGCTCCGCGGGGCAGGCGGGCCAGGCATTCCACACGGAGATTCATAGCCTGCGGGTGAATGGCCGAACGCATTTCGCCAACATCAGCGACCCGCAGATTCCCGCGACACTCGCCGCAACCATCGCGGGCATTATCTCGATGAACGACTTTGCGCCGCAGCGAATGCTCGCGCCGCACTCGAATTACACTGCGGGCGGTGACTCCTATCCGGTGGTCCCGGCGGATTTGTGGACCATCTATAACTTCAATCCACTGTTTGCGGCGGGAAACTCCGGCCAGGGCCAGACGATTGTGGTAATCGAGGACACGGACCTCTATTCCCCCCAGGACTGGCTGAATTTTCGCAACGTGCTCGGCCTTTCCGCCGGCTATCCCGCCGGGTCGCTCACCGAAATTCATCCCCCGAGTTACCCGGCGAACAATTGCACGGACCCGGGCGTAAACGCGGACGACCTGGAGGCCGCGGTGGACGCCGAATGGGCCAGCGCCGGAGCGCCGAATGCGACTATTGAGCTGGCCTCGTGCAGCAACATCGCGGTATGGGGCGGATTTGTGGCTCTTCAGAACCTGCTGAACCAGCCCGGCGCGCCGCCCGCCATCGTCAGCATCAGCTACGGCGAGTCGGAATCGCTGCTGGGCGCCGCCTACAACGTCTACATCAACTCTTTGTACCAGCAGGCCGTGGCGGAGGGCGTTTCCCTATTCGTTTCCTCGGGCGATGAGGGAGCAGCCGCGTCTGACTACGACGCTCCATTCGCCCAGGGGGGAATCAACGTCAGCGGGCTTACCTCCACGCCCTACAATGTCTCCGTGGACGGCACCGATTTCTCGGATACTTACCAGCGCACCAACTCCACCTATTGGAATTCCGCCAACGCCACAAATTTCGGCTCCGCCCTGTCATACATTCCGGAAATTCCCTGGAACGATTCGTGTGCCAGCGTTCTGCGCGCCGATTTCATGGGTCTCTTGCCCACATACGGAGCCAATTCACTGTGTGACGAGACTTCTCCCAACACCATCGCCGCCGGCGGCGGCCCGAGCGGCTGCGCTACAGGAGCGCCGGACGCCTACGGAATCAGCGGTGGCACCTGCGCCGGATACGCGAAGCCCGGGTGGCAATCGTCTTTAACCGGGAATCCCGTCGATGGCGTTCGCGACATTCCTGACCTCGCGCTCTTTGCCTCGAACGACTCCTGGGGACACGCCTACGTGGTCTGCTATTCCGACCCCAGTTACGGTGGGACGGATTGCACCGGCGCGCCCGCCACCTGGTTCAGCGCGGGCGGAACGTCTTTTGCCGCGCCCATCATGGCGGCGATTCAATCACTGGTGAATCAGGCTTCGGGCAGCCGCTGGGGGAATCCCGACGCGGCGTATTATTCGCTCGCCGCCACGCAATTCAAAGACGGCGCGGCGTGCAATTCCGCGCTCGGCAAGAATGTCGGCTCGAATTGCGTCTTTCACGACGTTAATCCCATTCCGCTGCTCTATACCGGAACGGGCACCGGCGGCGACATTGACGTCCCTTGCGTGGGAGTGGATTGCTTCTTGCCGGCGGGCAGTTACGGCGTGCTCTCGACTGCTCCCCAGTCCATGGACATGATTGAAGTGACCAATCAGGGAAGCGGCTACGCCTCGGCGCCGGCGTGCTCGCTAAGCGGTGGCGGTGGCACGGGCGCGGCGTGCGAAGCCAGTTTGACAGGGCAGGTGGCTTCAATCTACCTCACCAGTCCCGGCTCGGGGTATGTTCCCGCGGGCACAACCTGCACGCTCACGGGCGGAGGCGGCACGGGCGCCACGTGCCTCGCCAGCATTTACGCCACGGGCGAAATTGCCGGAGTGATTTTGATCAACCCCGGCAGTGGTTACACGAGTAGGCCTATCTGCACAATCAGCGGCGGAGGCGGCACCGGCGCTGCCTGCGCGGCCTCGGAGCAGTTGGGCCTGATGGTGAGCCTCACGGCAGGCGGCAGCGGCTACACTACCATGCCTCATTGCGTTTTAAGCGGAGGGGACGGCACGGGCGCCACCTGCGCGGCGCTGGCCATCAATACGAGCAGCGCCTACCAGGCGGCCTTCACTGCTGCGCCCGAATGGGACTTTGCCACCGGCCTCGGTTCGGTGAATGTGGCAAACCTGGCGGCAGCTTTTCTTTCGAGCTCTGCAAGGGTTTCGCCAATGAGTCTCGCCTTCCAACCGCAAATTCCCGGAACCTCCAGTGCCTCTCAAGCGGTCACGGTCACGAACACGGGGACCGTTGCTTTTACCCTGCTAGCCGCCGCCGTGGGCGGCGCCAATCCCGGTGACTTCGTCAAAAGTTCCGACACTTGTACCGGAGCGGCGCTCAGCCTGCAGAGTTCCTGCACGGTCAGCGTGGCGTTTACGCCCACGGAGGTGGGGAATCGCACTGCGTCGCTGAATCTCTCCGGGCTCGCTCCGCAAAGTTCACAGATCGTGGCATTGAGCGGCGTAGGAATCGGCGTCGGCGCTGTGCTCTCGCCGGATTCGATAACCTTCGCCGACCAGATTGTCGGCTCGACCACCACGCAAACCATCATTCTCACCAATCCCGGTAATGTGTCGCTCACACTGAGCGCCATTGCGATTTCAGGAAGCAGTGATTTTGCTGAAACGAACACCTGCGGCGCGATCCTGGCTGCGGAATCCACCTGTTCGATCGCCGTGACGTTTGCGCCTTCCGCGCCCGGAAGCGCCACCGCGGCCATCACCGTCACGGGTAATGGGCTGAACGCACCCCAGAGGGTTTCGCTGTCGGGGACGGGAGCGATTCCCGTGCCCTTTGTAAATCCAACACTCACT
>JASHSC010000096.1 GCA_030036915.1 Terriglobia bacterium | reverse complement strand
GGCAGCAAGATGCTGCGAAAGCGCTTGAGGATTTTACCGGCCGTTTCCCGCAAAGCCCATTGCGCCATCAAGCTCTTATCGTATTTGCGGACGCTCTGCTGGAAAGCCGGCAGACTCAACAGGCTATCAATGCCCTGACGGCGTCGCCAGATACTCGGGAGAGCCCGTCGCTCACCTATAAGCTGGCGCGCGCTGAGCTGGTGGTCCATCGCCTGGGCGAGGCCGCGGCCGACTTCCAGAATATTTATTACAAGTTTCCCGCCTCCAGCGAAGCGAAAGCGGCGGGGGAGGAACTTTCGGATTTACGCGCCCAGTTGGGCGCTCAATTTCCGGCCCCCGATAACGAGCTTCGCACCACGCGCGCCGAGGCGCTGTCGAAAGCCGGTCTTTGCGCCGATGCCCTGAAGGAATACAACGTGCTGCTGCGTGACCATCCCGGCCACGTCCTCGCACCGCGCTGGCGATTGGGAGAGGCGGAATGCCTGATCCGCCTGCGCCGCAGTGCGGACGCGTTGCAGGCCTTGTTCATTCACTTCGACGCGCCCGATTTGGAAGCGCAGAGGTTGGAACTGCTAGTGCAGGTGCATGCCCAGCAATCCGACGATTTAGGCATTTCGCAGGAGCTGGCCAAACTGGAGGCGCAGTACGCATCGTCTTCCGCCTATGCCGACGCGCTTTCAGCGGCGGGAATTTATTACTACCGGCAGCTCAATTGGCAGGAAGCGGCGCACGCTTACCGCCGCCTTGCCGAGCTGTTTCCGAAAAGCCCCCACTTGCGCGACGACGGCTGGCGTCTGGCGTGGTGCGATTTTCTGTTGGGGGATCCCAATGCCGCCACCGTAATGAGCGACTACTTGAAAACGTTTCCGGATTCTCCGCGCGCGCCCGCGGCGCTTTTCTGGCTGGCACAGATAGAAGAAAAGCAGGGTGCTTTGGCCGATGCGCAAGGGCTCTACGCGCTGCTTTGCAATCGCTTCGCCCACAGCTATTACGCCGGCGGGGCTGCCACGCGCCTAGCCGCGATTCACCCCAAACCGGGAAGCTCCGCGGCCATGAACGATTCTCCCGCCGCCCCTCTCGCCGCCGCGCTGCTCCCCGTGCTGGCGCGGACAGAGATTCCGCCAGGGTTTGCATGCCCTGACGCCTCTCCCAGCGACATCACGCGGCCCGCCTTGATTCTGCACGCTCTCGGATTGGCCAGCCTGGAGGAAGATTACCTGAAGGGCGCGCTGGCGGCGGACAATCCTCCCGCCGAGCTGCACTTGCTGCTCGCGGAAGCTTACGCCGGGCAGGGGAACGTGACGGGGGCGCTATTCGCCGCCCTCAGAGCCGCGCCCGCGTACGCCCAGATGGAATTCTCCGATCTTCCCCAGGAAGTGTGGGATTTTCTCTATCCCGATTCTTTCCAGAAACTCATTGAGGATCAGGCGCGGCGGAACAATCTTGACCCATACCTGGTCATGGGGTTAGTGCGGCAGGAATCGGCGTTCAGTGCTCGCGCCCTTTCTCCCGCCAATGCCCGCGGGTTGATGCAGATTCTGCCGGAGACCGCCGCGAACAGTAGTCGCCCGGCGCGAACGCGCCTCGCCGCGCGCCGCCTCTTCGATCCCAATTACAATGTGCAGGTGGGGTGCGCATATCTCGCGGCGCTGTTGAAGGAATTCGACGGAAAGGTGGAGCTTGCCCTGGCGGCCTACAATGCCGGCGACTTCCGTGTGAAGGATTGGGAAAAAAGGTACAACTTCCACGATGATGGAGTTTTCCTGGAGAGCATTCCCATTCCCGCCACGCGGATTTATGTTGAACTGGTGCTGCGTGACGCGGAGATTTATCGCCAGCTCCTGAGCGGCTCGTCGCACTTTGCCACCTGCGCGCAGATGCAGTCATCGGCACCGGCGGGGGCAGCGGCTGCGACGCCAGGAAATAGCATCGCCTCCGCACCGTCGTCGCGGTCTGTCCCCCAAAATTGAGGTGAAGGGATGAGTGAGAAGATCTCCATGGCCACAAGCGTGGCGGAGCGCCGCTCCCCCGTTTCCCAAAAGGCGCAGAAATTCACCGAATCGGTTATTCGCGAGATGACGCGCCTGGCGATTGAACACCATGCCGTGAACCTTGCGCAAGGCTTCCCGGACTTCGCCGCGCCCACGGAAGTGAAGGAGGCCGCGGTCGCCGCCATTCGCGCCGACATCAACCAGTACGAGATCACCTGGGGGGCGCGCGAATTCCGTCGCGCCGTCGCCGAGCGCTTCGAGCGCGACACGGGCCTCGCGATCGATCCCGAGCGCGAGTTGACGGTTTGCTGCGGCGCCACGGAGACCATGATCGCAACGCTGCTCGCCATCATCGACCCCGGTGATGAGGTGGTGGTTTTCGAGTCCTTTTATGAAAATTACGGGCCGGATGCCATCATCTGCGGCGCCACGACCCGCCACGTGCGCCTCCATCCTCCCGATTGGACCATCGATCCACAGGAGCTTGCTGCGGCCTTCACCGACCGCACGCGCGCCATCATTCTGAACACGCCCAACAATCCGACGGGTAAAGTGTTCAGCATCGCTGAACTGGAACTGATCGCGGAGCAATGCCGCCGCACGGGCGCTTACGCCATCACCGACGAGATTTATCAATTTCTTGTGTATGACGGCTTCCGGCACATTTCGCTCGTGACCCTGCCGGGAATGCGTGAGCGCACGGTCACCATCAATGCCATGTCAAAAACCTACAGCGTCACGGGCTGGCGGGTGGGTTACGCAATTGCGCCGCCGGAAGTGACCAACGCCATCCGCAAGATGCACGACTTCCTCACGGTAGGGGCAGCAGCGCCCTTGCAGCAAGCCGGCGCCACTGCTCTCCGGCTTCCCGAGAGCTATTACCACCAGCTTTGCGTGAATTACCGAGCGCGCCGCGACCGCATGCTGGCGGGGCTCGAACAGGCAGGGTTCCGCTGCTTCCACCCGCACGGAGCGTATTACATCATGGCCGACATTTCGGCCTTCGGTTTTCATAATGATTTGGAATTTGCACGCTACCTGGTGCGTGAAGTCGGTGTGGGTGTCGTACCCGGCAGCAGTTTTTATCGCAACCCGGCGTCCGGCGCGCAGCAGGTGCGCTTCGCCTATTGCAAGAAGGAAGCCACGCTGGACGAAGCACTGCGGCGGCTGGAAAATCTGAAGAGTTAAAACGAACAGCACAAGGCAGTCCGCACAGCGATCCCGTCTGAAAACTTAGCCCTTGATCGCCCAGTGCAGGCCGATGCCGCCGCGAAGATAGGGCCGCGCTTCGACTTGCGCGTATCCCCAATGCAGTAATAGGGCGGAGAACTTCTCGACGGAAATGAAACTCTGCAAGGAATCGGGGATGTAGGTGTAAAGGCGGGGACGGCCGTGCAGTAAGAAGCCCCAGAAGGCGCCTTGAGCACACAAATATCCGAGATAGAACTTTCGCCAGATCTGATTGGCGGGCAGGAAGAAATCCAGGCTCACGATCAGGCCGCCCGTTCGGGTAACCCGGTGAATCTCCTGCAGCGCGGCGTACAAATCGGCAAAATTGCGCAGGCCGTAGCCCACGAAAACGCAATCAAACATCCCGTCCGGGAAGGGCAGCTTCATGGCGTTTGCGCAGACCACCTTGGCAGGGGAGCGTCTTCGCGCCAGGTTGAGCATCTTCTCGCTCAGGTCAACAGCAAAAACCGTCGCTGCCGGGATGGATTGGGTAATGATTCGGGAAAAGTCACCCGTGCCGCAGGCCAGGTCAAGGATTGTGGCGCCTTGGGGTAAAGAGGCTTTGCGCACGGCGAATTGCTTCCATCGCCGATCCATGCCGTATGAAAAAGCGCGGGTGACGAAATCGTAGCGCGGTGCGATGGCCCCGAACATCCGGCGCATCTGTCGCCAGTCCTCTTTTTCAGCGGGAAGGTTCATGGGCAGTGGGCATGGCAAAACTTCATGTTTTTGTAATGTGTGCGCGCTTGGGCGTTTCATTGCATGGCCAGTTCAAAGCGGGGCGAAAAATCCGATACGACGTAATTCACCAGCGCGTCGAGGAGATCCGTTGCGTAGGGATCAGAGTTGTAGGTTGTTCCCAGCGTGAAGGTCGTGACCAGCAGTTTTCCTTTGCCGGCCTTGGCTTGCAGCAGCACTCCCTCATTATCGCGAATCCAGCCGTAGAAGATTCCCGCCAGCACGTCGTTGAAATTCTGCGCGGGGATTCCCGTGATGACAGTCGCGGGGGCGACGGCCTGCGTTTCAAAACCGCTCAGAATGTCGAAGCTAAGATTTGTGAACGGCGCGCGCCCTTTGCGCTCCCAGAGAAAATCGGAAATCCAATTGCCGCTTAGATCGTCGTCGGAGCGCCGTTTCACTTCAATTCCCGGTGCCAGCGTGAGCGGATCGGAGGCGATCAGGATGACGCGCGCTCCTGCGCGCAGCTTGTTTTTCACCGTTTCATCGAGGGTCGAGGTAATGAGAACAGGAAATGTTTCCGCGCCTGAGGGTTCAAGGTAGTTTCGCTCACGCATCTCCCCCACCAAGCGGCGCAGACGCCCGGGTGGCGGGTCGCAGAATGTTACCATGGGAGGCAATTCGGGCTTCTGATCGGGGTAGAAGTAATAATCGAGGGAGAAATCCGAGACGGGCTTATCGGCCACCATCATCTGAGCCTTGAGAGTCCTTTTGGCAGGTTCCGAACCCCCCGGGGCGGTAAAACGAATGCTTCCCACCTTGGCGGCGCCGGCCGGGGGGACCGTCGTCACGGGTAATTCTCCCGACAGATTCGTCCCTTCCAGTTGCCATGCTACTTTCGCACCCGCCAGGTCGGCCGGACCGTGATGCGAAATATAAACGTCCGCTTCGACAGGTGATCCAATCTTATAATTGCGTCCGTCTGTGCGGAGCACCAGCAGATCGTCCTGTTGCAACCGGTCAAGCGCATCACCAAACACCTTCGGTTGGCGCCACATGTTGAGCAGGCCGTTGGCCTCCCAATTCACGTCGGTGAGTTCCGTGACCACGTATCCCTGGATGTCGGATTGCGCGCGCAGGGCGGCAATCTCATACTTCAGCGCATTGAATTCGTGCCACTCGGTGGCGTCAATCAGGGCATTCAAATCGGGGAAGAGCGAGTTGTACTGATAATCTCGAAACCTCTGCTCGACGCCTTCGGGAACTGTCATCTCATTGTTTCCGAATCCCCGGTTGAACCACCACGGCTCTTCATCGGGGAGATGCGGCAATCCCCAATTGCCGAACTCGGAAAGCATCATCGGCTCATCGCCGCGCGGAGCAGCATCGCCATAGGGGCTAAAGAGCCAGCCCGGGCGCTGCTCCAAGTCGTCCACGAGGCGGTCGAAATCTGACGCGTAGTCGGGAATGGAAGTGTACTGGTGGAAATCCGCAATGTCGGTCTGCATGTGAAAATTCTCGCAGCACGCGCTATTATCCACCACCAGCCAAGGAACGAATGTCTTGGCCTGCTGATAAGCAGATTTCAGCCAAGCGCGGTCCGGTGCTTCCTTTAGGTTTGCACCCCAGTCCTCATTCATAATGCTCATTATGGCGATGGAGGGGTGATTCGCGTCGCGCTCAACCATGCCGTGAAGGGTCTCCATAGCGCGGCTTTCGGAGTCCGCGGTGAGTTTGTCCCAACTGGGGATTTCGTACCAGACCAGCATGCCCACTTCGTCCGCTGCTTCGAGATAGCGCGGGTCCGGGATTTTGATGTGGCACCGCAGCAGATTCAAGCCCAGCGCCTTGGCCTTGCGCATTTCGTCGCGAAGGTAATCGAGCGAGGGCGGAGTGTAGATGGTGTCGGGATAGAATCCCTGGTCCAGCGCGCCGCGCAGGTAGATCGGGTTGCCGTTCAGGTAGAATTTGCCGCCATGCGTGGCGAATGTGCGAAAGCCGAATGGGCAGCGGACGGAATCGTCTGAACTCAAGGCGACGCGCAGTTCATAGAGGTTCGGGCTGGCGGGGCTCCAGAGCGCGGGGCTGCTGATTTGCCCGCTGAACTTGGCGCTGGCCGCCGTCGCTGCAAGATTCTGCTCGCCCTTCCAAACGCTCTTGCCGCTTGCATCCAGAATCTCTGCCGTGACGTTTACCGTGCCGGCCGAACCCGCCCCGATAACCGGCGCGGTGATGGCGAAGTTGCCGTCGGCGGATGCGGAAATGTGGACGTTGCCCAGCCGCACGCGCGGGCGAAAATCCAGCTCCACGCTCTGCCAAAGGCCGCTGTTCTGGACATACCAACTCTGCTTGCCGTGCGGGATTTCAGCGTAGTTGATTCCATCCACGACGTCGCGAGGCTTCGCGCCGGGATCGGCAACCCGCACCGCTACCTGATTTTCACCCGGCTGGAGCAGGGAAGTGACGTCGAAATCAAAGGGCAGGTAGCCGCCATCGTGTTCCCCCGCTTGTTTGCCGTTCACAAACACCAGGGCGCGATAATCCACGGCGCCAAAATGCAGCAGGACCACTTGATCCGGTGCAGGCGGTGGCACGGAGATGGTGCGCCAATACCACGCCACGCCGGCGTAATCGCGAAGGCCGGAGAATTGCGATTGCCAGGAGGAAGGAATTCGCGTCGGCACAACGTTGGCGGCGGAACTGAGTTTTTGCACATCGAGTGTGCAGTCGGGATCGGCGAGGAAATGCCAATCACCGTCAAGTGAAATGCTGGAAACTGCGGCTGGAGGTGCTGCCTGCGCCAGAAGGAGCAGGGGAAGGAGGAGTCGAAGTGTTAAGAGCATCGGCAACCTTAAATTGTGAGTCTATTCGTTTCGCACAACAAAAGGCAAGCATTCGCCGGCCTCTGCTGACGCCGGAATTATAAGTAGGGGCAGGCCTAGTGCCTGCCCACTGCCATGGAGACGCCATGGCCGGGGTACCCGCGAGGGGTGCCCTTACGCCGAAATTTCAAAATGTACCACCACCTTCGATTGCATACGCCTGACACTCGGACCGACTTGTGGTACGATGCACCCCTTGGAGTCGAGGGTTCGAATCACACCATGAGCAGCGACGTCATGACGAAATCCAGTTTCCTTGTGCCGGCAGGCACCGAATCGGAAGGGTCGGGCAAGGGCGCTCCGTTGGAGTTGGGCGCGCTGGCGGGCAAAGCACTGCTGCTGGTCTTGCACATTGACCGCGTCCTGGAGCAGGAATCGCTGCACGTCTCCATTTGGGGCTCGGCGGACGGCCAGGATTGGGGCGCGCAGGCGATCTTCTGGTTCCCCCAGAAGTTCTATTCCGGCGCAACTCCCGCCGCCCTGGACTTGAAGCAGCGCCCCGAAATCAAATTCCTTCAGGCCCGTTGGGAAACGAATCGATGGGGAAGGGGCATTCCACGTCCGCAATTCAAGTTTTCTCTGGAAGTTCAGGAAGCTTAAATGGCAGCGGCTCGCTGCGCGTGGTTGGCCACCGGCCACACCGCGCAACTCACAATTCACCAGCAAAAGGACATTCAACATGGACGCGGAGGATCCCCCGCTGATCAAACCTGAGCTTCCAAAACGCCAGTATCGCCGCGTCGTGCTGGTGACGGAAGTTGAGTGCGAAGCGTTGGAACGCAAGGAAGTGATGGTGACGCGGGATGTGAGTGCGGGCGGCATGTTCATCACGGCGCGTTATCCCTTGCCGATTGATTCCTATCTCACGGTAACATTCCGGCTCAAGCTGACCGACGCTCCCATTACCTGTCGCGCCCGGGTGAGATACACGCAACACGCCGTAGGCATGGGAATCCAATTTCTCGACTTGAGTGACGAAATCCGCGAGAAGCTCCAGAAATTCGTGGATGAAATTGCCTGATTTTCGCCATCCATCGCCGAGGTGGCGCCATGACCAAAAACCTCACGCTCGCCACCACCTGTAAATGGACGGTTCCCGACAAATCATTTGCCTGCTGATACCATCTTTCTACAGGTTTCCGCCGTCTAATTTCATTGTGAGGGCAGCGATGAAAATACTCTTATTCCTGATGTGCTTAACGCTTTGTCCAATTGCGGCGCTGGGGCAATCCCAGAAATCCGCCCCTCCACCGCATCCCAACGAGCCCGCGACGGAGCAAATCCAGACCGAAACGATTGGGCAGCCGGGCCCATCGCCCGCGAGCCAGGCCGAGCCCACCGGCTACATGGAGCCCGCCAAGGTGAAGGCTCTGACTCATAAGTTGTATCTGGCGGAGTATCGTCTCAACGATCTCCTTTCTCAGGTTAATC
>JASHSC010000095.1 GCA_030036915.1 Terriglobia bacterium | reverse complement strand
CTTACCGTCATTGCCGAGCGGTTGCGCGACCGTCCTTCCGGCGACCCGCTCTCTTGGATCGCGCTCATTACTCTACTTGCGGGCATGTATTTCAAGATTGCCGCTGTCCCCTTTCATCAGTGGACGCCGGATGCATATGAGGGCGCGCCCACGTCGATTACCGCTTTCATATCCGTAGCACCCAAAGTGGCCTCTTTCGCGTTTTTCATCCGCATTGCCTTTATGGGGCTTTGGCCGCTGCGCATGGAGTGGCAGGCGCTCACCATCGGCGTCGCCATCGCCACGATGACGCTCGGGAATCTGGCCGCCATCACCCAGGACAACATCAAGCGATTTTTTGGGTATTCCACGATCGCTCACGTGGGATATCTCCTGCTCGGCCTGGTGGCCGCGGCGGATGGGGAGGGCGATGGGCTTCGCGCCGTGGTGATCTATCTTATTGTTTACGCATTCATGAATCTCGGTGCTTTTGCGGTGGTCATCATGATGCGCCGGAAAGATATAATCGGAGACGAACTCGACGATTTAGGCGGGCTCATGTCGCGTGCGCCGGGCCATGCGATTTTGATGCTCATCTTCCTGCTGTCGCTTGCGGGAATTCCTCCCACCGCTGGATTTATCGGCAAGTATTTCATCTTTCTTTCACTCGTTGAAACCGGGCACTTCTATCTTGCGGTCTTGGGCGTTGCCTACGCCGTCGTGGCGCTGTATTATTACTTCCGGATTGTGGTAGTCATGTTCATGAAAAAACCGTCGGAGGAATCACCGCTGGCGACGAGTTTGGGACTGCGTGTGGCGCTGGGCGTGACGCTGGTGATGACACTATTTATTGGAATCTATCCCCAGCCGGTGATTTCCATCGCGCGCGAGGCCGTGCGGCCGTTTTTCTCGTAGTCAAGAATAGTTACGACGCTCCTTTCGAAGCGGGACCAGCACAACGAGGTTTTCGGCACGCGGATTCAAGGGGGAATCAGTGCCCAAGACTCCGGGCAAGGGAATGAGTCTGTGGGCGCAAGTGGGGTTTTACTCCAGCCTGGGATTCATCCTGCCTGCCGGCGCCGTGGGGGGATTCGCACTGGGATGGCTGCTGGACCGATGGCTGCACACCTCGCACGTCTTTGCCGTGATTCTTGGATTGTTAGGCGCGGCGGGAGGACTGATCGAAATACTATCCATCCTTTTGCGCGCGGAGAAGCGATTTGACGCCGGTAAATCCGACAATGGATCTGGAACGGGCTGAAGCGCGGCTGCCACGCTGGATGACGGCGCTCGCGGCGGCGGGGACGCTCGGCATTTTGGCCTCGGCCCACCTGCGCTTCGCAGCCGGATTTGCCCTCGGCGCGGCGCTCGGCATTTTGAACTACCTCTGGCTTCATCATATCGTGGAAGCGTTGGTAAACGCGGGAACGGTGAGGCCGCCGAAAACTGCATTGGCGAAAGTCGTCGTCCGGTATCCGCTCCTGTTAGCCGCAGTTTACCTGTTCTATATGTCCAGATGGCTGCCGTTCACTGCAATTCTGGCAGGTCTTTTTGTGCCGGTAGGCGGGGTACTCGTCGAAGCGCTGGCTCTGCTGCACGACGGATGGAAGAACACTGACTGAAGTGGGTTGAGACGAAGAATAACTATGGTTGAGCATGAACTTTGGCTTACAGCGATTTTGAATAAACTTTTTGGCGGAGTGGCTTCAGCGCTTCTTTCTGTCTTGGGCGTTCATACGGCCGATCCCGCTCACCCTATTCCGAATTACTTCGCCATGGAACTCCTGGTGGCGGCGCTGATCATAATTGGAGCGATGATTCTGCGGAAAAAACTCTCCGTGGATTCACCCGGTTTGTTTCAGCAGATCATGGAGGTGACCGTCGAGTTTGTGCGCGACACGAATGAGGAGATTATCGGCCACGGCTCGGTGCGATATGACGCCATGATTGGGACCCTGGGAATATTCATCATCATTTGCAACCTTTTGGGATTGATTCCGACATTTTCCACGCCCACCGGGCACATTGAGGTGACGCTGGGCTGCGCCGTGGCGGCATTTCTCTACTACAACTATCAGGGGACTCGACATCACGGCGTTATCGGGTATTTGAAACATATGTGCGGGCCGGACATGGGAAGTTTACTTATCGCGATCGGCATGGGTTGCCTCATGTTCCCCATTGAAATAATTGGGAACGTGGGCCGTCTGCTGTCCCTGAGCGTGCGTCTTTACGCCAACATGTTTGTGGGCGATATCCTGGAAGGTGTGTTCACCCGATTAATTCCGATTCTGGTTCCGTCCTTATTTATGGCGCTGCACATTTTCGTTTCGATCTTACAGGCGTACATTTTCATGCTCCTCCCTGCGATTTATATCAGCATGGCGGTTTCCGAGGAGCATTAAGGGTTTTGATGCGGCGCCCGGGGGGCCGCAGGAGCTTTGTAAGGCCGCCAGTGTGAGTCCTGCCTGCACGAGGGTTGGCGGGAAACCACCTCCTGGCGGAATTCATCCATGCCTCGTACGAATTCGGGGGCGAGGCTGAAGGAGAGACAAGTGAAAAGACGAGCACTCATGTGGTTCACGGCGGTTGCCGGCCTGCTGATCGCAGCCCCGGCATTCGCCCAGGGAGGCGCAGTGGGAGGGGCGAGCAGCGCGGTCAACTGGGTAGCGTTGACCTCCGGTTTCGCCATGGCGATCGCCTCGGCAGGCTGCGGTTACGCGCAAGGCAAGGCGGCGTCTGCGGCGTGCGAGGGCCTGGCGAGAAATCCGGGCGCGCGTGCGGGCATTCAGTTCGCGCTCATTCTGGCCCTGGTCCTGATCGAGTCGATGGCGCTCTACACTTTCGCCATCATCTTCATCAAAGTCACTTAGTCGGGATTCGGTTTTTCGCTTCGAGGGGGAGGCTTCGGCCTCCCTTTTTTTGTTTGGTGTTGAACCACTCTCAATTGGCGAGATTGTTGGAAGTAGCGTTCACGAACTTGCGCGTGGTTCAAGGACCGGCGTTGATGTGCTCTGCACTTTCTTGGACACCAATGCCGCCTGCGGCTCGCCTTGTTCAAGGAGATGTCGAAGCGCCGGCAATGCCGCTCGAGCCGCAACTTCTCCGGCCGCCACCAGCTCATCGGCGCGCTCGAAATCGTCCCAGCGGACGTGCAGGACGTCCGGCTCTATCACCAAGTCGCAATTGTCGCGCCAGCAGGATTGGTTGCGGTCCTGGATGATCTGGAACGATTCGCCGACAATCTGGAAGAGATTGGTGGGGGCGGAAGAGCTTCCATTGCCCTTCAGGTGAACTCCGATAATCACGTCTACGTTCATCTTGCGGAGCGCCTCGACGGGAAGTGCACCGACGATGACCCCGTCCACCAGGCGATGCCCGCGATATTCCACGGGAATGAAGAGGCCGGGGAAGCAGCAACTGGCGCGCACGGGCTGAATCAGGCTGCCTTCACGGAAGGTCACAGCTTCTCCCGTGGTCAAGTCGGCGGCTACGATGGCCAGGGGAATCTTTGTCTGCTCAAACGTGCGGCAGCGGAGCATTTGCGGCAGCAAGGACTCCATCCGCTCATTCGTGGCGAAGCCCAGGCGGGAAAACGTCCAGCGCGCGAATTTGTGCCAGCGAAGCTTGTGAACCGCGGCGATCATTTCCTCGATGGTGCAGCCGCTGGCGAACGCCGCTGCCGCGATGCTTCCCGCGCTGGTGCCCGCGATAGTGTCAATGGGGATTCCGCTCTCGATGAGGACTTTCAAGACGCCGACGTGCGCAATACCGCGCGCGAATCCACCGCCCAGCGCCAGTCCAACGCGTGGCCGGGCGGCCGGCTTTTGAACTTGAAGAGGGGAGGCCTTCGGGCTGTAAGCGAACCTGCGGATGCCGCGAACCGCCGAACGCCACGCATCCACCCATCGGCCTTTGAAATCTGAGCGCATGGCCCGCCTCCCGGCCAGAGGTCTCAAGCTCCTGCGTACCTCGATATTCCCTCGCAGGACGCCCTACCTAGTTGGATGGTACGCCGCCGGATTAGTTGCCAGAATAGTACAAATGGTTCTTTAACGAAGTGAATATCGCCTGGATTATCAACATTATTTCAGGAGGGGCATGGCGGCAAGTGAAGTGAGGCCTACGAATCCATTGGGGGCGAGCCCGAGGTAGAAGATGCCAAGCACACTGATGCCCAGCGCAGTGCGCACGGCCCAGGGCAGAGACGCTGCGGCGGTTCCGGTCTTTTCTTCATTCATGTACATCGCGACGATAATCTTGAAGTAGTAGTAGACGGACACCACGCTGTTTAGCAGGGCGAGGATGGTGAGTCCGACCAGGTGAGAGTGCATGGCGGCGCGGAAAAGGTACAGCTTACCCAGGAATCCCGCCGTGGTGGGAAACCCCGCGAGCGAAAGCATGAAGACGGTGAGGCATGCGGCCACGCCGGGGCGCTCTGTCGCCAGCCCTTTGTAGTCCTTGATCTCCACCAGCCGCTCATCCGAGCCTGCCAGGTATGCGATTATAAGAAATGCACCCACATTCATCAGCGCGTACGCCGTAAGATAGTACATGACCCCGGAAATTCCCCGCGAGCCGCCCGCGGCGACTCCCACCAGCACGTAGCCGGCGTGGGCGATGGAAGAGTAGGCGAGCAGGCGCTTTACATTGTTCTGCCACAGCGCTCCCAGGTTGCCCACGCACATGGTGAGGGCGGCGGAGATCCATAGGACTTTCGAGGTGAGGAGGTCCGCCGAAGAGAAGCTCCCTAGGAAGATGCGAAGCAGAATGGCGAAGGCCGCGGCCTTGGGGCCGACCGAAAGAAACGCGCTCACTGGCGCCGGCGCCCCCTGATAGACGTCGGGAGCCCAGATCTGGAAGGGCGCCGTAGAAAGCTTGAAGGCCAGTCCGACGAACATCAGGATGAGAGCGGCCTGCGCGAAGGCCGTCCATTGCGAGGCGCCGCCGATCCGCACGCTCGCGCCCAGCAGGTTGGTGGTTCCGGTTAGTCCGTAGACGAATGCGATTCCGTACAGGAAAAATGCGGTGGCGAACGACCCCAGAAGGAAATATTTCAATGAAGCTTCGTTGGAAAGGAGATCATCTCTCCGGTAGCCAGCCAAAATGTAGGTGGCAATTGAGGAAATTTCCAAGCCCAGGAAAATCATGATGAGATCCGTGGAAGATGCCATGAAGCACATGCCCACGGTTCCCATCAGGGTCAGCGCGTAGAATTCGCCGTGCTGGGCGTGGTCGCGCTCGAGGTAATCCATCGACCCAAGAATCACCAGGGCAGCCACCAGCAGAAACAAGTCAATGAAATAGAAGCTGAACTCGTCCGCGGATACTGCTCCGCCAAAGGCGGGCCCCATGCCCGGCCAGGGATAAAGCGAAAGCCGGGCGGTGGCGCCGCCCGCGGCGAGAACTCCCAGCAAGGCCATCCAACCGAGCAGTTTCTTCTTGGGTGCACTCACAGAGGGTTCAAGCACCATCACCAGAACCGCGAACACCGAGAGAATAATCTCGGGGAGAAGGCGCATCATGTCGACCGGGTGAAAGGTCATCATCGGCCTACCCCCGGATGAACTGCGGGCAATCGATTCGTAAGGAGCAGCGACTTCTTGTCGAGACGAAACATGATGTTGGTGACGCCCCGATCCATGCGGCGAAGGAAAGGCTGGGGATAAATTCCCATCCCGATGATGACGATCACCATGACGGTCAGGATCAACTTCTCGCGCAGGTCGCAATCGGGCAGGCGGCGGTTTTTCTCATTGGAAATGTCTCCGT
>JASHSC010000094.1 GCA_030036915.1 Terriglobia bacterium | reverse complement strand
TGTTCGCCAGGTTTTCCAGGGAAAATTTTGCGCCGACGTGGAATGCGCGGGCGATGCACCATACTTCGTTTCGTTTCAGGCCGCGGCGTTTCGCGAGGATTCAGTGCAGCGCGGCCCAATCGCAGCCTCGACCCCGGCGCCCATCAAGCCTGTGACGGTGGAGATTGCCGCGGGGGCGATTCGCGCCAAGCCCGGCGAGCGGTTCCGCGAGGCCAAGCAGGCCGTTGACCTGACCCAGGCGGAGCTGATTGTTGCCGTGGGCCGCGGCATCAAAGCACCTGAAAACCTGGACCTCGCCAAGAAGCTTGCCGACGCTCTGGGCGCCGAGCTCGCCGCCTCCCGCCCCATCTGCGACAGCGGCTGGCTGCCCATGGATCGCCAAGTGGGCAGCTCGGGCCAAACCGTCGCGCCCCGGCTGTACCTCGCGCTGGGAATCTCCGGCGCGATTCAGCACATCGTGGGCATGAAGGGATCGCACACGGTGGTGGCGATTAATAAGGATAAAGAAGCCCCTATCTTCGAAGTGGCCACTTACGGAATCGTCGGCGACTTGTTCGAGGTTGTCCCCCCGTTGATTGAAGAGATCAAGAAATTGAAGGGGTAGCAGGTCAAAAGGAAAACACCTCGCGCCAAGGCGGCAATGAGAAATGTAATCTTCGGAATCAACGTTACCATGGATGGCTGCTGCGACCACACCAAATTAACTGGTAATGAAGAAATACATGAATATTATACGCACCTCCTGCGAGATGTTGACCTGCTCGTCTTTGGGCGTAAAACCTATCAATTGATGGTTCCTTATTGGCCGGATATCGCAAGAAACCCTACTCAGTCAAAAGCAACGAACGAATTTGCTCGAACGTTTGACTCCATCAACAAAGTTGTTTTTTCAAGAACATTCGACAGCGCTGAAGGAAAAAATACGAGAATTGTTCGTACGAACCTCCAAGAAGAAATACTTAAATTGAAACAGGAACAAGGCAAAAATATTTTAACCGGTGGTGTAGCCCTTCCTTCACAACTCATAGAGCTTGGTCTGGTTGATGAATATCGTCTTGTCGTTCAGCCCATCGTTGCAGGAGAAGGGCGACGGTTGTTCGAAGGTGTTAGCCTACAGGAAAGTTTGCAATTAAAACTTGTGGAGTCAAAGATTTTTAAATCAGGATGTGTTGCGCTTCGTTACTTGAAACAGTGACAGAAAAATCTGCGGCACCTATGCTGCTGGCTCCCGCCAATGCAGCGAATCACCGCGCTTCAAGTTGCCGCGATTCTGTGTTATCTTCCCGCCATGTCGGGCCCGAACGTTCCCACGACTCCTCCCCAGTTCAGGACGGCCGAGTACGCAGGCCAGCCCGGCGGTGATCGCTGCAAATTCTGCAATCGGCCGCTCACGGAGTCCTATTTCCGCGTCAACAGGGTCATGGCGTGCGGCCCATGCGTTGAAAAAGTTAAACTCAAAATCCCCAGGGACAATCATGCGGCGTTCACGCGCGGGCTGATTTTCGGTGTCGTGGGCGCGATTCTGGGCCTGATTCTCTACGCCCTGTTCAGCATCGTGACCGGGTGGATTATCGGCTACGTTGCGCTCGCCGTCGGTTGGATCGTGGGCAAGGCGATGATGATGGGTTCGGGCGGCATCGGCGGAAAGCGCTATCAAATTACCGCCGTGATTTTGACCTACGCCGCAGTGTCGCTCGCCGCGATTCCGATTGATATTGCGCAAGCCTCCAAAGCACGCAAGGCGGAGCGGGCGGAACATTCTCAGCTCGGCAACAATCCGGGCAGCCAGACCTCTGAAAACGCCGCCGGGTCGACATCGGACGGCCCCGATGCGCCGAGGCATCGGGAGAGCATCGGGGCGACGATCGTCACGCTCACCGTTGTCGGATTGGCCTCGCCTTTCCTGGAATTGCAGGAGCCCTTCGACGGAATGATCGGCCTGGTGATCCTCTTCGTCGGCCTGCAATTCGCCTGGAGGATGACGCGAGGAGTTTCCGTGAAAATTTCCGGGCCGTTCAAATTGCCCTCGTCCCCGGCCGCGCAATTGAGTTCGGGCTGACCCGGACTGCCAACACCGTGTCCTTTATCCCTTTGCCATCTTCGCAAACGTGCTCAGCGTGCCTGGCGGAGTTGCCGCCGGGTGCGCTCGAATGCCCGCACTGCCACGGCTTGGTGCACGCCGAGGCGCTGGAACAAATCAGCGCCCAGGCCCGCGAATTGGAGGCGCAGAACAAGCCGCATGAGGCTCGCACGCACTGGCTGGAAGCGCTGAAGCTTCTGCCCCCGGGATCGACGCAGGCGGAATGGGTGCGCGAGCACGCGCGGCAACTGACTGCGGCGCCTCAGCCTGCGACGCAATCCTCAGCCCCAAAGCCCAAGTGGGCGAACAAGCTCGGGCCGCTCGCGCCGCTGGCCGTTGGACTTTCAAAAGTCAAAGTTCTGCTTGCCACCTTCAAGCTGAGTTTCCTGCTCAGCCTCGCGGCCTTCATTGGCGTCTACTGGGCGCTTTACGGACTGAAATTCGGCCTGGGGTTCGTGGCGCTGATTCTTCTTCACGAGATGGGCCACTTTGTTGATGTCAAACGCCGCGGCCTGCCGGCGGATATGCCCGTGTTTCTTCCCGGCCTGGGTGCCTACGTGCGCTGGAAGGCACTGGGAGTTTCGCTCGAGACGCGCGCGGCAATCAGCCTGGCCGGACCACTGGCAGGATTTTTCACGTCCGCAGTGTGCGTCGCGCTGTGGTGGCAGACGGGCAGCGGAATCTGGGCGGCGCTGGCGCGCGCAGGCGCCTGGCTGAACGTGCTCAATTTGATTCCCATCTGGGTGCTGGACGGCGGCCAGGCGGCGCTGGCCCTGGACAAGCAGGAGCGCGTGTGGCTGCTGACTTGGTGCGTGGCGCTCTGGTGGCTGCTGGCCCAACCCGTATTTGCTCTGGTGGCCCTCGGCGCCGGGTTCCGAATCTTTACCAGAGACCAGCCAGCCCATCCCAGCCGCCTCACAACAGCTTACTTCATCGGCGTCCTCACGGCGCTGGGCCTAGTGATGTGGATGCTGCCAGGAAAGGTAACTTTTGGTTAGCGGCAGGGCAACGATGCGGCTCTTCAAGATTCTCTTACGCGTGCTTATTTTTTCGGAACCCAAGTAAATGGTGCCCACTTGGTTTCGTTCACCCGGCAGGCAACCGGGTCGAAGGAGTGCAGCGACTCGCCCTGGCCGCTAATTTTTTCGGGCGAAACCGAATCCACTTCAAAGCGGATGGTAATTTTGCAGAGCTTGCTGTCAACTCCTCCCGGAGCATCGGGAAGGGCTACCAGCATATTGATGTTGGAATTTCCGACCCATTTCGATCCGGTTCGGCGGCACTCGGTGTGAATGAACGCGCCTTTTTTGGCGGATTCGGCCGGTAGGTTGACCCACTCGGCGCGAAACAAATCCTTGGTCACCTCGACTCGGAAGTCATGCTTGGTGGTTTCCGAGTGCCAGATCTTGGGTATCCGGGCGAAGTCCGTATCTGGCGCCACGCCGGATTGCGGCGGGGCGGCAGGATTTTGCGCTGCGACTGTGAAGAGTAATAGCGCGGCGAAAGCCAACGCCGCGGGCAGGGCACGTTTCCACTCAATTTTGATTGGTTTCAATTCGCCCTCCTTGAATTATATTTTGAAGGCCATTTCAGGACCCTCATTCTAACCGGCCCTTCACCCTTATGCCATCAGAAATCGCAGCAGCGAGTTGTGAAGGAGGGTAGCAGATCCGTGCAGGTAGGAAGATTATCCCCCTCACCCGCGCGGGGAGAGGAGAGCGAGGGTGAGGGGGGGTACCGGGGAGGGGAGAAGCGAAGAATGGGTTGTTAGATGGGGGAACAACACAAATTCTTCGCGACTCCGCTACGCCCCGATTCTTTGAAAGGCCCAAAAGAGCGATGCAGAAAGCACAATCGAAGCCGGAAGCGTGAGCACCCAAGCCAGGGCAAGATTGCGCACGGTGCTCCACTGAAGGCCGGATTTATTGGCGGACATGGTTCCGGCCACGCCTGAGGAGAGCACGTGCGTGGTGCTGACAGGCAGCCCGAACCAGTCCGCTGCGCCGATGGTGCACATGGCGGTAATCTCCGCCGCCGCGCCCTGCCCGTAGGTCAGGTGATCTTTTCCGATTTTTTCGCCGACGGTCACCACAATGCGTTTCCAACCGATCATGGTTCCGAGTCCCAGCGCCAAGGCGACAGCCACTTTCACCCAACTGGGAATGAACTTGGTCGCGTTATCCACGTGGGTCTTATAGTTCTTCAGGACGGCCGCATCGGCTGCGGAAAAATGCGGATTGCCCGATTTCTGCATCAAGCGCAGCGCCTCGCTGGCCACGTACATGTCATTGCGGAAGTTTCGCACCTGGTCTTGCGGCACCTTCCTCAGCTCTTTGTACATGGCCATTTCCGTCCCAATGCCGTTCACGAGCTGGCGAAGCGCCAGCATGGTGTTGGGAGTAAAATTCCGGGTACGGATGTAATCGGTCACCTCGTCGCGCGAGTCGCCGACCACCGCGTCGGGCGAGACGTAACGCCCCAGCGTCTCGGCTGTCTGAGTCGACACAGCCACGAAATCTTCCGTCTGCTTTGCCGTCACCGCGTGGTTGAGCGCGTAGGCGGTGGGGACCGTCCCGATCAGAATCAGCATGATCAGCCCCATGCCCTTCTGGCCGTCGTTGGAGCCGTGCGCGAAGCTGACGCCCGTGCAAGTCAGCACCAGCAGGGCGCGAATCCAGAACGGAGGCGGCTCGGTTCCCTTGGGCGCTTCATAAAGCTG
>JASHSC010000093.1 GCA_030036915.1 Terriglobia bacterium | reverse complement strand
AACACTGATCGAGTAATTTCAATGACGGGGGACGCTGATTGGAAAGAACCTGATTTACGACAAACAGTCCGCCCGGATTCAGCATCCGGGCAATGTTCTGCATGGCCAGGGCCTGCTCAAAGAAGTTGTAATAGACGAATATATTGGTGGCAATCACCAGATCGAACCTTTGCCCGGCGGGAAGATCGAATTGCTGGGCCACGATGTCCAGGTCCTGGGGGGCCACTTCCGCCGCGATTGGCGGCCTGATGGCCACGGCGCGAACCTCGACCTGTTGAAGTGACGAGGGCGGGGCAAGCGGATGCGCCGGTGAACCGACAATTTCGCCAAAGTGCCGCCAATACGCAACAGGTCCGAGTCCCAGCCGTTTCGGGGGTCGCGAGGCAGTTGCACCACGTAGCTGTGACCCCGGCGCGCTTGGGCTTGCAAGTGTGATACGTGCGCGAGCACTGCCGGGTTTAAATCGCATGCCAGGACCCGAATTGCTTCCGCCTTTCCCAGCCCCAAGCGGGAGGCCGTTTCCAGAATGGCGAACGGCTGAAGGGTTTGAATGGGGTAAAAATCGAGGCCCAGGCGCTTATCGGCGAAGCCCACACCGTGCCCGATCACCGCGATGCGCCTTATGGTATTGCGGGAAATAAGGCCCTTCTGCAGCATTTGTTTCAACATGGTGTCAACGCCAAAGTCAGGTTCAAGAGAGGTGTCGAATGAAAGTCCCCGATCCTTAAAGATCGTAGCTCGTCCTAAAAAAACGGCCTCAGGGTCGCCGGAAGCGCCGGCGACTCTTAGTGTCACTTCATAGTCGGCCTCGTCATGAAATAACCGCTGAAGGATTTGCATCAGGTACACTTTGACCTTGTTCCCCGCCACTTCTTTCCGCTGAAGGAAATCTCGCACGAAGCGCACCCGTTCGTTACCTCCAGGCTGCCGCAAGGCGAGCGTTAAGGCGTGGATACGTTCGAGAGCGGCCGGTGTCAGTTCGCCCCTGGTGTTCACGCTCTGGGCTGCGCCCGGAATTGGGGGCAGACGGCAATATGAAGTTCCGAAAAGAATGAGGTTGGCGATGGAGTCTTCAATTCCGCGGTCAATGCACCCTCGGATTTCGCGGTCGCGCGCCCGAATCCAGGCGTCCCACGACGCGGCATCTTTGATTTCGACTGCCGGCATATCGGGAGCGCCTGCACTGGACATCATCTCGATCAGGTCACGGATTTGATTCGAAGGAAGTGAAACGAATTTCAGACGTGGCAATCGGTGATTGGGCCGGCAGGTCCTGCGCAAATACGATGATCACGCTCAGCGCAAGCAATGCTTGCAAACGCGATCTCTCAGAGGAGTTCCGTAGCATTCCAATTCGCCAGGCATTATACATGGCGATGCGCTTGAGAATAGATAGTTCGGTTATTTCCCAATCGGGTAGCCTTGCCAGAGGTATTCAAGGGCTTCGGGCAAGAGTTCCTGCTTCGTCGGGCGGTCGCCGTGTTTGGCATTTCGGACAAACACGAATTGGTAGTGGTAGTGCTCCGCGGCCAGCGCCTTGGCCATGTTTTCATTGGCCACCACCCAATCGTGCATTCCATCTCGCATGGCGTTGGGATTAAGGAGGTCGGTATCTCCCACCTCCAGCCAGATGCGAATCGGCTTGCGGGGATTATGGGGAATCAGTTTCTCGTGGTATTCCCACGCTCCATGCGGAGTCTCCGGGTTGGAGGGCCACTGCTGGTTGACGTATGTTCCCGAAAAGGTGAGAACGCGATGGTAGAGCTCCGGGTGGTACCAGGCCATGCTCAGCGCGCAGGAGCCGCCCGAACTGGTGCCCATCGCCGCCCGCCCATTGGGATCTTTCGTAAGCGTCACGTTGCATTTCTGCTCGACCAGAGGCAAGACTTCCCTCTCGACGAATTCCGCGTACAAGCCGGACATCGTATCGTATTCCAGGCCGCGCTCGCTGCCTTGCGCATCACCGCTCCCGTTCCCGATGGAGATGGCGATCATCACCGGTACACGATGTTCGGCGATCAGATTGTCGAGGGCAGTGAAGAGGTACCGGTCGGGCCCGTCCGCGCCGACAATAAAAGGCGCGGCATTACCCGGCACATACTGCTTGGGCACGTAGACGGCCACGTGGCGCGTGTAAGGAACGGGATGGCTGGTGGTCACCACCAGTTTCGCCGGGTTGTTTGGGTCCGGCGTGCCAAACGTGCCTGCATCTCTCGCGATGCCGGGATAAATTTTGCTGTCCGCCGAGCTCATAGTGAATTCAATCACCGCGCCCTGCGGCACGCCGTCATGAACGGCCATCTCAGCAGCGGGATGGTGCGTGGGTCCGACGATGAAGTTGCCGTCGGAGGTTGCCGGAGGCACTTTGCCATCCGGCAATTCCACTGCCTTCACATAGCCTGGCGTGTGGGGATCACGTGTGGGGGGCGCCGGTCGCGCAGGAGGAGGCGCCTGGGCAATCGCCAGATTGGCCGCAAGAAGCTGCGTTAAAGCCGCCAATCCGCTCTTGAGCGTGATGCTCTTCAGTCGATACAAAGTTACCTCTCTGCCTGAATCGCTGCCGGCTGGCGCAGAGATGAAGCTCAATCTCAGCGTCAAACCTTGCAAGATTAGCATTAATTTGTGGCCGCAGACTTCCCACCCCAAGAGTCTGCGCAAGACTGGAGGGCCTATTGCCCGCTAACCTACCTTCTCCGGCTGCTTGTAGAGCGCCTTGGGATCGACCAATTGTCCCGGCATGTAGCGATCGTGATGGCGGACCCACGCCATGGTGTGGGCCAGGCCAGCCTCATCGCGCCCCTTGGGCACTAGGTCGAGAAAGTTGTACGTGCCCACCAAAATATCGAGCCCGCGCGCGTAGGTGGAATAGGTGTGAAAGATTTCGTCGTTTTCGTTTTTGTAGAAGACGCTCAGGCCAGGACCTTCCTCCGAAGGAAATTCCATTTCTGTGTAGTTATACTTCACTTTGCCTTTGCCCTTCTCTTCGGGCAAAAACGAAACGTGGTAGTCAAAGTTAAAATCGCTGCCATTTGAGGAAACCCACTTCACCTTCCAGCCCATGCGCTTCTGGAATGCCTGGATTTCCGTATAAGGCGCGTGGGAGCACAGGGTCAGGGTCACGTCACGCGCTCCCAGGTGAACAGTGGCGCCGTCAAAATGGTCCGTCAGGTAGGAGCAGCTTGGGCAGCCTTCCTTCCATCCTGGACCGAGCATGAAGTGGTAGATGACGAGCTGGCTATGTTCGCCGAAAAGCTGGGCCAGCGATTCCTTACCCTTGGGCCCTTCGAAAACATATTGCTTCTCGACTTTTTCCCAGGGCAATTCGCGGCGTTTTTGGCTCAGATCATCGCGCAGGCGGGTGAATTCCTTCTCCCTCGCCAGAAGTTCCTTGCGTGCTGCCAGCCACTCGGCCGGTGGGACCACCTTGTGATGCTGAAGACTGTTGTTGGCCATGCTGATCCTCCTTCGATGGGATTTGATCTTGCTGCGATTTTCGGAAACGAAATCTTCTGACCGCAAAAGCCGAAAAGCCCCCCGCTGAGGTGGTTCCGCCCGCGACAATTGCCAGGGCTGCGATGCAGGCTGGACACATGCGTCTTCCCTCTTCCCCTCTCGGTGCCTAACCGCGCGCCGGCCCGCAAGATTCGCGCAGCGGGCAGCGTGATCAGTTCACCAGCACATACCTCACGTCAATCTCAGTCTGCACCTCAACGGGCGCGTTATTCAATTGATAGGGCTGGTAGCGCCACCTGGAAACCGCGTCTATGGTGGACTTAATCAGCAGTGCATGCCCGCTGATGACTTCCAACTCCTCAACTGAGCCGTCTGTGCCAATCATGGCTGCCAAGCGAACGGTGCCCTGCACGCGGGCAATCCTGGCGACCTGTGGATACTCCGGCGGCGCTTGGGAAATCAGCCGTGTCGCCTCCATTTCCCCGGACATGTGCACGATTTTCGCAGTTGGAGCGCCGGCGGCGGATTTCGGGTGCATGGCCTCGTGAGCGGTCATGGTCATCGTTGACGCGCCCAGCTTCGACTGGCCCGCCTGGCGAATCGCGCCGAGCACATCCGCCTTGGCCCCGGCAATTTGGTAGGCGTGCAGATACTCGTCGTAGGGTTCAAAATCGATTCCCCGCGAACTCACCAGGTCCGTAAGAACATCGCTGTCCATCCCGGTGAGAAGAAGATTGAGAATCTGGTCGCGGTCGAGCGGCGCGTCTCTTGAAGGACCGGCGTCAGGATCCGGCTTGTCCGGCGGGCGCTCGGCCACACGCACGGCGGTAATCACACCGTCGTCGGCGCCAACCTTTTTGAGCAAATCCAGAAAAGAGTTTTTCGGCTGAAATGTTATGCCGCGCTCCACCACTAGAGTCGCGACGCGCGAGCTCGGCACGTCTCCCAGTACTAGCGCGAGAACCTGCACTTTGTCGAGCGATTCGCCCTTCATTGAAACGGACTGAGCCATGCCCATGCTGCTGGGAATAAGCAATAAAGCCACCAGGATGATTCGAGTTTTCACCTGCTTCCCCTCCCGAATAATGATTGCCGACATCATAACTCCAAGAGGCAGGGTTGGGGCGGAAGGAATTTGCTCGTTGCCTTAAGGTGTGGCAACGGCGGCCGATCAGATCTGCGTTTACTTGGGGGTTGAAGAGGTTGCTGTCGGCATCGGCTCCAACAACTGTTCCTTGCGGTAAACCAGCGTGTTGGTGTCGTAACCGGCAATTTCAAAATCGTGGCCGTGGGTGATGGCGTCGCAGGGGCACGCTTCCACGCAATAGCCACAGAAAATGCAGCGGTTGTAATCGATATTGTAGACCTCCGCGTAGCGCTCCGCGGCGCTGATGCGGTGGTCTCCGGTATTTTCAGCAGCTTCAATGTGAATGCAGTTTGCCGGGCAGGCGGCGGCGCAAAGGAAGCACGCGACGCACTTCTCCAAACCGTCCTCGTCCCGGCGCAGCACATGCACGCCACGGTAGCGATCCTCAAAGTGCACGGGCTCGATGGGATAATTCTCCGTTACCGTTGGTCCGAGCATTTCCTTGAACGTGGTCGCGAAGCCCTTTGCAAGCGCCACGGCGGAATCGGCCATTTCTTTGACGATGTTTGGCATGTGCCCCTTTCGTCTCCAACGAAAGTATAGCGGAGGAGGGTGGCTGGGTCAAATTTCCGGCGCACCGCTCACCTGGCAGGGCCATCCTGGGCGTGCGTACGGGCTGGAAGCCCATGCCACAGCGCCGGCACGCTGACCATCAACGAGGACGCGCCCGGCGGCACGCAGACGATTCCCTTGAATGGAACCAGTAAGCCCCGCTGCCTTGATGCTTTCCGAGATTTCAAACCGGCTGGCCGCCCCCGCTGGGCTAAGGTTTCAGTCCAGTCTTCTCAAAGCCGTCCGGGCAACCAACAGGGGTCGCTCGGAATCGAACGGGCAAGGTTTGAAGTGTGCTTGTCAGGCGCCCGCAAGAGGTGTAGAGTGATGTTGGAGGAAACCTCGGGCG
>JASHSC010000092.1 GCA_030036915.1 Terriglobia bacterium | reverse complement strand
GAGCCGATGATGCAAACGTCATAAACTTTTCCCGTGCGTATGATTTCCATATAAATCCCCGCCCCCCCCTTGAATGACCCAATGAAACTACAAATTCTTCCGGCACTCGTCAATGTCTATTTCGGCGCTGTCCCGGCTTGCATGTAGCGCCGGGCTTTACCCGGCAGGGGCCGGCCTGAAGGCCAGCGCTACAACGTGCCTTCCCCTTCTGCCTGCTCATAGCGAGGCTCCCGCACCACGCGGAACCCGTAATCCGCATACTGAAATGCCGGCGGTATGCTGGAGCGCGCGGCCACCCGGCTCACCTTGACGTGGTGCCGCCAGGAGCCCCCGCGCGAGGCGCGACGCTCGCCCGAGGCGGGTCCGCCCGGGTTGTGCTGCGGTGAGTGCGCGTAATAATCACTCTCGAACCAATCTGCACACCACTCGTGCACGTTTTCGCAGAGGTCGCAAATGCCAAAGGGATTGGGGCGGCCGCGTCCCACCGGCAAGGGTCCGGCCACTTCCCCGCCCCAGCGCTCGCGATAATCCGCCCGCGTCTGAGGCTCCTCGTTACCCCAGGGATAGAGCCAGCCCTCTTCTCCGCCGCGCGCCGCCCGCTCCCATTCCGCCTCGGTGGGCAGGCGGTAGCGGCGGCCCGTCAATTCCCTCAGCCACTCACAGTATTTCTGTGCTTCGAACCAATTCACGGAGACGACGGGAAAATCGGGATCATCGAATCCACTCTGCCCCCAATTGGGCGGGGATGGATGTCCGGTGGCTTGCATGAAAAGGGAAAAATCCCGATTGCGCACTTGGTAGATGGCCATCTCGAAAGCGCCAATCGTGACGCGATGCACGGGCCGCTCATCTTCACGGCCCTGCACCTCGCCCATCAGAAATTCTCCGGCAGGAACACGCACGCACGTGGGTTCAAGAAATCCTTCATGTGATTGAACCCGTGGGCGAATGCTCTGTAGATCCGTCGACATCAGGGTTCCGGAGGCGCACATTATCCCCCCGGGGTTCCGGCTATTCCGTTTGGTAGGAAGCCAGGAATTGTTTCATGCCGGCCTCGTTCAATTTCAATTGGCCGGAGCGGAGGAACTGCTCTTTGAGGTTCTGGCGATAAATCTCGAATTCCAGGCTGCGCTTCTGGCTCAGCAACTCCTCCTCAATCTGATCGCGCTGCGCGGCAAAATCTGCGTCATTGGCGGGCGTGTGGGAAACTACTTTGAACAGGACTTTGTTGCTGCCCACCGTAATCACGTCGCTCATTTGTCCGGGGTTCAGCGTAAAAGCCCCGATAAGTTGCGAACCGTTGCCCGCTCCTTCCACGTATTCGTTCTGGCTGAAGTCGTTGCTCATCTTCGCCGTCAAGCCCAGGGACTTCGCCGCCTTGTCAAAATCCTCCGTCTTGGCCAGTTCGAGGAGTTTCTGCGCTTTGTCCTGAGCCAGATTGATGGATTCCTGGTGGCGGAAATCCTCTTCCACCTGGGGGCGCACTTCATCGAGCGTGGGAACATGGTCAGGCGAAAGCTGAATCAACTGAATAACGGCCTCGCCACGGGGAACAGAGACAGGCCCGCCGACTTCATTGAGCCGAAGCTGAAAGGTGAGGTTTTCCAGCCCGTCGCTCTTCCCCAGGTCGGGCACGGGCTGGTTGTATTTGAACAACGGCGTTTCTCTGGGCACAAAACCCGCTTTGCTGACAATGTCGTCAAACTGCTGGGGATTGCCCTTAAGCTGAGTCGCCAGGCTGGCAGTCAAGCTGTCTTGCAAATCCGCGATCCTCTGTTTTTCCAGTTCCTCGCGGATGGAGCCCGAAACCTCCTCGAAGGTCTCCAAGTGCGCCACCTGCTTGTCCTCGACCTTGATGATGTGGATCCCGTAATCGGTCTTCACCAAGCCGCTCACTTCACCCGGCTTCAGGGAGAAGGCCGTGCTCTCGAAGTCAGTCTGCCCATGAACGATCCATCCGCGCTCGCCCCCCGCCTGAGCCGAGGAATCCTCGGAATATCGCTTGGCGAGGTCGCTGAAGTTGGCGCCTGCGCGAATCTGATTCAGCACGTCCGCAGCGGTCTTCTCGATGGACGCTATTTCCGCCGGCGACTTGTCCAAGGTCTTGAAGAGAATATCCGCCACCTTGACGCGGTCGGGCACGCGGTAATCGGAAAGGTGCTGGGTATAGTAATCATGCAGTTCTGCGTCAGTCACCGTAACCCGCGGCCGCACGTCGTCCGCAGTAATCAACACATAGCGCAGTTGCCGCTGCTCGGGGAGTTTGTAGTGGTCGGGATCTCTCTTGAAAAATGCCCCCAACGCTTCCGGCGTTACCTTGACGTCTTTGATGGACTGGCTAGGATCCACTACCACATAATCGATTTTGGTCTTGTCATTGCGGCGGTGAAACTGCGCCATGACCTCCGCGGGCGTCACCTCCACTCCGTCCGTGACAATGGCGCGCATTTTATCTTCCAGCAGGCTCTCGCGGACCAGAGCTTCGAACTGCTGAAGGGTTTTGCCGGTGTTATCCGCAATCATCTGGGCGGCTTGCTGCGCGCCCACGAAGTTTCCGCCAGGGTAGAGCCAGGGAATACCCTGAAAAGCCTTCAGCACTTCCGCATCCGTCACCACCACGCCCATTTTCCGGGCTTGTTGAACCAGGATCTGGTCGATCACCATCTGGTCCAGAATGCTCGGCGCGAACAATGGCACCATGCGCGGGTCGAATCCCGAGGGCGAATTCTTGAACTGGTCGCGCATCCTTGCATCCAGATCCGTGCTGGTAATGCTGTTGCCGCCGATCGAAGCCAGAACATTTCCTTGCGGCGTGGAGGTGTCCCCGCCCCCGATGGGCGCCATGACGATGACCATGCTGAGGCACACGATACTCAGGAAGAAAATCAGCAGGTATCTCTTGATCACCTCGGCTTTTTTGCGAAAAAACAGAAACATAACTACTCCGTTATTCCGGCCATCATCCCAACTTGATTATAGAGGAGCATCCTCGACTGCGACAAGACTGGGAGATCAGACACGCAGCGTTATTGCGTTAGTCGATTACCCATAGTCGTCGACCCTTCGCCTCGCCTGGGCACCAGAGGTCGGCCAATATTAATCTTAACCGCCAGCTCAACTTCTGGCCTAATTCCTGGCGCGCAAAACATCATTAATGGCGTCAAAATACGCGTCCTCGGAAGGCAACCCCACCAGCCTTCGACCGTTGATGAACAAGGTGGGAGTTTGATTCACGTCGAGGCGCTTGGCTTCCGCCATGTCGCGCTGAATTCGCGGATACGACGATTGAGCGTCCAAACAGCCGGCCAGCTTCACTCGATCCAATCCCACCTGCTCGCCGAAATTCAGCACCGTATCGCGCACGTTGGTGATATTGATTTGCTGCTGGTTCCTGAAAATGGCAGTGCGCAAGGCCACGAAGGTGGAGGGATTCAGCTCATAAGCGCACTGGCAGCCAATGGCCGCAGTCCGCGACCATTCATGGAACGGCAGGGGGTACTCCTTGAAGACAATTCGCACCTTGTCCCCATAACGCGGCACCACTTGCGTTTCCAGAAACTCGTTCATGCGAGCGCAGGTGGGACACTCGAGGTCGGCATATTCAACGATCGTCACGGGAGCGGTGGCCGGCCCCTGCGTGGCCTCATCTCGCAGTGAAATCTCGTGCAGTGCCTGCTCCTGGGGATCGACCGATAAATTGAAGAGGTCGCTGATGATCAAGTGCTTGCCGTCCCGGGTGAGGAGCAGCATGTGCTCCACGCCATCCGCCAAGGTATAAGTCCCTTCCTGAAAGTCCGGGTAGTTCGATGGTTTGAACCGCCCCAGCGCCACCTTGGACGTCGCAGGCATTTTGTACAACTGCCGGAGGTGTTCCTCAACTTCAGCGATCGAGTTCGCCGTCTGGAGATCGATGACCCCACCCGAGGGCACGATCAGGTAACGATTATCCTTTGAAATCAAAACAAGCTGCGACCCCGGCTTGTTGCCGTTGTCCACATTCACAAACGCCTGATTGAAACCGGGGGCAAGCGGGGAGGTTTGCGACGGTCCCATCGAAAGCTTTATGGTGTCGGGAACGGCAAATTGCAGCCGGATGTAATGGATGATCTTCTCGCCGGTGGCCTCGCTCAACGCTGCCCCTTGCGATGCCGGCTGCGCGCGCGTAACTGCCCAGGGAATTCCTCCGCCGACCGCGAGGATCAGCAACGCGGTGGGCAAACCTAACTTATTCTTTCTTTCCTTCAAACTGTCTATCCCCTTTCGCCAGCAGCTCTGCTCGACCTGTCTTTAAATTTTAGTCAATTCAACGTACACAATGCAAACCCCAATTTTAACCTGCGTAGGGGCACCCCTCGCCCTTACATATAACTCAATCCGCACCCCAACTTCCCTTTGGACTTGCGGGTGCGATGGCATAGAATGCTGCCGTGCGATTCGCCACTCTTAATACCGGAGAAACTCAATGAAAAGACGCGGATTTTTGGTTTCCTCACTGGCTGCCTCGGCGATGTCGGCAACAAATTCCCCAGCGGAGCCCTCTCCCGCCCAGCGAGGACGAGGTGCGGGCGACCGAACGATCTACGAATTGCGAAAATATTCGCTGCGGCGCGGCCCGCAACCCCAAATGGTTATCGATTATTTTCGCGATGCCGCCATTCCGGCGCTGAACCGGCTGGGGGTGAAGCCGGTGGGAGTGTTTAACACCACCATCGGCCCCGAAAGCCCTGCCATCTATGTCCTGACACCCTTCGACTCACTGGAAATTGCCATGACCATTCCCGGCCGGTTGGCTGCCGACCCCGAATATCGGAAGGCCGGCGCCGCCTATAATGATGTCCCAGCCACCGAGCCGGTTTACATGCGCATGGAAAGCTCGCTGCTTCTCGCCTTTGAGGGAATGCCGAGCCTGGAACTGCCCACCGGCGCCGCCACCAATCAGCCGCGCATCTTCGAACTCCGCACCTACGAAAGTCACAGCAAGAAAGCCAATCGCACAAAAATTGAGATGTTC
>JASHSC010000091.1 GCA_030036915.1 Terriglobia bacterium | reverse complement strand
GGCGGCAAGACGTGGCAGGAAATTTCCAAAGGCATTCCCGAGGGAAGCTACGCGCAGGCCATTCGCGAAGATCCCGTGCAGCGGGGCCTGCTCTTTGCCGGCACCGAAACCGGAGTGTTCGTCTCTTTCAACGACGGTGATGACTGGCAACCGCTGCAATTGAACCTGCCCAACTGCTCGGTGCGCGACCTGGTGATTAAAGATGATGACCTCGTCATCGGCACGCACGGCCGCTCGTTCTGGATTCTGGATGACATCACGCCGCTGCGCCAGGCGCGGGCCGCGGCGGGCTCGGCGGCTTATCTCTTCAAACCGCCTGTCGCCTACCGCGTTCGTCCCGAAGGTTTTGAAGGCACGCCGCTGCCGCTCGATGAGGCGCAGGGGACCAATCCGCCCGACGGCGCGTTCATTGACTACTACCTGCAGAGCGCGCCCAGCAGGCCGGTCACGCTGGAAGTCCTGGATTCGGCGGGCAAGCTGGTGCGCCGCTATTCGAGCGACGATCGGCTGCCGCGCACCGACCCCAAGCAACTGGATATTCCCGCCGTCTGGGTTCATCCGCCGCTCGCTCTTTCCGCCGCGCCCGGCATGCATCGCTTCATGTGGGACATTTCCAATTCGGTTTCCAGAGGTCCGGGGCAAAGCCGCTTTCGAGGCGGGGCCAATCTCTGGGCGCTGCCCGGCGAATACCAGGTGAAGCTGACCGTGGACGGCAAGAGTTACACTCAGCCGCTCACTTTGAAGATGGACCCGCGCCTAATGACTTCGCAAGCCGACCTGGTGAAGCAATTTGAGCTGGCGCGGCAAATCGGCGCGGAGCAGGCGCAGGTGGAGGCGGCTTTGCGCGCCGCCACGCACGTGCACGAGCAACTGGATTCGCTCAGCTCGAAGGCGATCGGCGCCGCAGTCTCCGCGCAGATCTCTGAACTCAATCGCAAGACCATGGAGGTTGCGGGGCCTGCGCCCACTCCCGGATCTCCTGGGGAGGGGGAGCCGCCGGCCATCGATTTCAAAACTCTGCGCTCGCTCAACACGCTGCTAGGCCAGGCGGCGCACGCCGTGGAAAGCGCAGATGTCGCGCCCTCGGCTGACGCCATCACCGCTTTCACGCTTGAAAAGCAGGGTGCGGAGGAGGCGCTGGCCCGCTGGACGGAAATCAAAACCCAGGACGTGCCCAAACTGAACAGCGCGCTGAAGCAGGCGGGACTGCCAACCGTCACGCTCGAAGAACGCGGCAGTCGAAGAGACGTCGAGGCTCCGTCCCCGATGGATAATGACAACGAAGACGATGACTTTAAGTGATTCGCGTCTGGGAAATTCCTTTAACCTCATTTGTTTTCAACAATATCCCCGGATGCACCTTGACTCTGGCATTTCTACTTGCTAGTTGCGGGGCGTGGCTATTTGTTTTGAACAACTTCTGGGGATATTCCCACAATAGAGTGATTCAGCATGTTCCAGTTCAGGCCGGCGCGGACGTTTCGGGTTTGCACTTCCTTTGTTTTCATCAACATCCCCGGATGCACCTTAATTGGGTCAATTGTACGGACCGATTGCGATGTGTGAGTCTTTGTTTTCAATCACTTCTGGGGATATCCCCCCAATAGAGAGTTTTTGGGAGTCTCGAACCGGCTTGGCTCCAGTCAACTGCCCCCTCTTTTTTCGTCTACGCTCATGCTCCTTGAAAGATGTTCAGCTCCCCCATTTACAAATCCCTGCGCAAAACCTTAAAGTGACGCATTCGCCAATATTACCACTTAGTACAATCACTGTAAAGGGGAATCTCGATCAAGGAATAAGGCGCCTGCGACCGTTTCGCTTGGGGGGACGCGGTCTGGATTAAACAGTTGACCATGGTCATTGACTATGGTATAGGATCCTGAAGGGGGTACAGCGCAGCCATGGAAGAAATTGCGATCTCAAAGTTCAAAGCCACGTGCTTGGCCACGCTGGAGCGCGTGCACAAAACTCGCCGGCCTGTTCGGGTGACACGATTTGGGGAACCTGTCGCGGAGGTTATCCCTCCCGCGCCGAAGCCGAGCAAGAAAGACTGGATCGGCTCGCTGGCCGGCACGGTTCGAATCCAGGGCGATATCGTCTCGCCGGCGAGTGATGAAAAGGACTGGGACGTCCTAAACTCTTGAAGCTCCTTCTCGACACGCACATTTGGATTTGGAGTGTTGCTGAGAAAGCGAAACTCCGGCAGCGGGTTCTCAAGGTGCTGGCGAACCCGGCGAACGAACTTTGGCTTTCTCCCATCAGCGTCTGGGAACTGGCGATCCTGGTGGATAAGGGCCGAATTTCCCTGGATAGGGGATTCAATGAATGGGTTGACCGGGCTTTTCAGGCAACTCCGCTCAAGGAGGCACCACTCACTCTTGATGTCGCCCTGGCTACGCGGGAGGTTCACCTTCCCCACCGCGACCCTGCTGATGCATTTCTCGCCGCCACGGCAAAGGTGTTCGGCCTCACGCTGATTACTTCCGATGCGAGGCTAATTGCCGCCGAAGGAATATCGATTTTTCCAAACCGTTGAGAGGCCTCGCAAATGCCACGCCGGCTGGCGCAGACACCCGCCTTCTGGTGTCTGCGATTAAGGTGACAAGTTCATTTGGGAGATCGCAGACTCCCAAGGGCAGGAGTTTGCGTCGGCCGGCGGAAATTTAAAATGCCGATGCCGGCCTAAAGGTGAGGGGTAAGGCCTCCAGGCCGCGCAATCCCTGATTGTTTCTCCAGGTCAGCGGACCCGGATCGAGGGCTAGGCCGGGCAGCCGTCGAAGAATGGTCTCAAAAGCAATCTGCCCCTCGATTCTCGCCAGTGCTGCGCCAAAACAAAAGTGTGCCGCCCACCCAAATGCCAGGTGGCGGTTGTCCTGCCGGCCGAGGTCAAGGCGATTCGGATCGGGAAATCTCTCCGGGTCGCG